>NZ_JBYCCT010000077.1:0-79304 GCF_057473865.1 Coleofasciculus sp. H7-1 | reverse complement strand
CACCATCTGTCAAAGCAAGGGGGCATAGCGGCGGGAGTTGTCTCTTTCATCCCTCAAACCTCAACGTGAAATGTCTGTTATTACAGTATTATACTTCCATTGACTTTTGATTTTAGTTTAAGTCCCACTAGGCACTTCAGAAGAAAATGATCATATCCACCTCATGTATAAGAGCGTCTTTGGCTTACCAGAATCGCTTTCCCAGTTCTTCCAAGACAGCTACAATCAGCTGATGTCGCCGTTTTTATACAACGGCTCCGTAAGAGATATGGAAAAAGCCGGAAAGCTTTACGCTCAGTTTTTTGACAAGCCGATTCAAAAAGCGGAACGAGAGGCAATTCAACAAGCCTTGCAATCTACTGGTAATTTGGACGATGCAAAGGCAGGGTTGCTGAATATTAACCAGGAAAAGGTGTGGTTGCGATCGCAACAAGTCACCGTTAAACCACAGGGCGACTGGGCAGATGTGGAACTTTACGAAGTGTATGCCAACCAAACCACTGATGTTGAGGAAATATTCTATTCCTTTTCTTTGCCAGAAAGCGCTGCAATTACAGGCTTGTGGTTGGGCGACAGCGAGAACTTAGCCAAGCGCTTTCCATTTAAGGTTTCGCCACGCGGTGCCGCTCAGAAAGTCTATACTTCACAGGTAAGCCGTTGGCGTCCCGTCGATCCAGCTTTACTTGAGCAAGTTGGACCTCTTCAATATCGCTTGAGAGCCTTTCCTATTCCTCCCTACTTATCGCCACAGCAGCAAGCGGAGTTAGAAAATGAACCAACCGAGATGCATCTGTGGCTGACATATAAAGTCATGCGACAAGAGAAAGGGTGGGCATTACCCCAGCTAGGGGAGAAGCGTAACATCTTTTGGAATCAGGACACCCAGCGCATCCGCAATGGAGAAGTGGTGGCACGTTTTGGCGATGATTGGCTGGAACCTTTTATATCAGCAACTGGGCAATATCGGCCAAGTGTGCATCAGGTTAACTTGCCAGATGGCTACCAAATCTCAGCCAAGCCATTAGCGGCAAAAGATTATTCGATGCCCCAAGGGAAGCGGTTTGCGGTCATTCTCGATGCTTCCCGGAGTATGGCAGCACATACCAGGAAACTGACTGAGACTTTTAGCTGGTTGAAAGAACACGGCTTTGCTGACAACATCTTCGCTAACAATGATGCCGATTTGTATATCAGTGCGTCTCCTGGTGCAAAACCTCAGCGCATCGACGATCTCAGTCGCTTCAATGCCATGAAGATGACATTCTACGGCAGCATACAACCCAAGGAAATGCTGCGGCAGTTTACCCAGATGCGGGGCGATACGCCCTACGATGGCATCTTATTGGTGACGGATGAGAGCGGTTACGAGTTATCAGACAATCGCAAGGATGTGCCAGTAATGCCTGCACCTTTGTGGGTGGTGCATCTCGGATCGTTGTCACCTGCGTATGACGATGCCACTCTCAAAGCCATTCAAGAAAGTGGTGGCGGTGTGTGTACCGAAATTTCCGAAGTTTTGCAGCGACAGGCAACGAAGGCAGCGTTAGGGTCATCTGTAGTCAGCGTGGTGGATGGCTATGCCTGGTTTATGGAAAAAGCCCCGGATAATAGCCAGACTGTTGATGCACCTCAAAACTCCAATACTCAGGGTTTTGAACCTCTGGCGGCGCGGCAAATGGTTTTGGGGTTAAGCAAACAGATGGATGGAAAAATTGCTCAACTTGATGCCATTCATGCGATCGCTAAAACTTACAAAATTGTGACTCCCTACTCGTCCATGATTGTACTGGTCAATGACGAGCAACGAGAGGCTCTTAAAATTGCGGAAGCTCAGAAAGACCGTTTTAACCGTTCGGTTGAAAATGGAAAAGAGCAGCTGCTAAACAATCCTTTTAACGCTAGGATACCCGAACCGTCCACGATTATCGGGTTGGTAGCGATCGCATTATTCCTGATTCGCACTCGTCAACGCGGTGTCAAACTACAATAGATGCACGTTTCGACTGCGAGAAACAGAAGGCTCAAGGGTGGATGGTTGTTTGAAGCCTTGTCTCTACATCTGACGGATTCTCTTATTCAAGAGCGATCGCATCCACCCAATCTTGATAATCAGGATCTCGATTTTCTGTAATTGCTATGAGTTTTTCTCGCAGTTTTTCAGTAATCGGTTTGCTTTCTGGTAATTGATAATTTTCAATTTTTTTTACTGGCGCAACCTTGGCAGCAGTCCCACTAAGAAAAACTTCGTCAGCGATAAAAAGCTCTGATTTATCAACGGGTCTTTCTATGGTTTTAATTCCTAAATTTCTGGCAATTGTTAGGACACTGTCTCTGGTAATTCCTTCTAAAATATCCTGTTCAAATCCAGGGGTAATCAGTTGCCCATTTCTCACCAAAAATATATTCATCCCAGAGGCTTCGCAAATTTTTCCCTGAGAATTCATCATAATCGCTTCGTCAAAGCCGGACTCTACCGCCTCAGTTTTAGCTAAGGCAGAAGTAATATATGCGGCGCTGATTTTGCCTCTCAGAGGCAAGCTGCGATCTTCTTGTCGATACCAAGAACTAATTCGACAGCTGACTCCTTCGGGAGATAAATAATCTGCTAGCTCAATTCCATAAACTAAAAAATCTTTCTCAATATTATGGAGTCTGGGGGCAATTCCTAAGCCCGAACTATACACTAAAGGTCGGACATAAAAAGACTTGCTTGGTTGATTCTTTTTAACCAAATCAACGATAACTTCTCGAATTTTGGCAGATGGTAAATCATAGTGTAAATACTTAGCACTATCACTTAACCTTTGGCAATGACGGTCTAATCTAAATAGTAAAATTTGCTGATTATTTTGAGGATCGGGAATCCCCCTTAATCCGCCAATCGCTCCAGTTCCATAGTGCAAAGCCTGAGTTGCAATAGAAATTTTGGCTTCGCTAAAAGGGACAAATTTGTTCTGAAAGTAAGCAATGGGTAAAAAATTATTCATAAGCTTAAAGAAGTTTTTACAGATGTTTTTCGATTTCCCGATTGCGATCCTACACATTCGGCTTCCTTAAAGTTCTTTCAAAATTCAATTAGAGGATTCAAGAACGTTAGTGACTATTACTATAAATGATGACTTGATTTCGAGCTAGTACAAATTTTGATATGAATAAAATATTTTAATAGTAGGGTGGGCATTGCTCACCCTACTGCGTGGCTAACAACTAGCAATCTCGTTACCCGCGATCGCTCTCTGGGGTGATTCTGGCACCAGACGCCCCACGGCTTGCTTGACAAATCCTTGCAAGAAAGCAACTCGTTGATTTTGCTGAAACACCTTTTGCAAGGTTTCGCGCAACTGATCGAGATTCAAAGGACGCCCTTCTGCAGTCGTAGCGGCTTCCTGCGCTTGGAAATATTCAATCAAGCTCACACCCGCTAACCGGGTTAGATAGGCAGCGCTGACGCCCTGAACTGCTCCTCCGGCGACAAATGTGATGGCATTGCTCTTAAGAACACTGGCAACGGTTTGAGTGGTCAGCTCGACTAAACCAAGCTTGAGCATCAAGCTACCCATTGTCCCAGCGATCGCTTGCGCTTGTTGGAGAGAGAATTTTTGCTGATAAAGATTACCGAGATCCATGACTAGCTGACCATTAATGGCAGCGGTTGCCAGCAAGTCCAAGGCGGGCACGGGGTTAGCAAAGGCGGTGGCGGCAGCAATCCACTGATATTGCTCGATAACGGGAAGGGCGCGATCGCGTCTCACTTCATTCAATGCAGATTTCACCTCGGCTTTCAGCGCATAAGCTGCCCTCCAAGCCGTTGCCCAAACTAGCTGTTGACTTTCTTGGGCTAAAATTTGGCTTAACCGACCCGCGATCGCTGTCATCTCAGGGACTGGGGTTTCCATCCACTCCCGCACCGAACCATCCGGTTGATGCTGACGCACTTTGATGGCGCTGGGGGAAGCAGCAACAGCCACTACATCCTCTTGCGTCAGCGTTCCTTGTATGCGTTGCCGCAATTGCTGCAACACCGTGGCGCGTTCTTCGGGTAAATACTGGTCTTGCTTGTTAAAAACCAGCATTGCACGCTGTTTAGATGCCGCTAGCTGCTGTAAGGTTTGATATTCTGGATCGGTCAAATCTCCATTGGTAACAAATAGCACCAAATCTGACCTTTCCCCCAACCCTTCCCGATTAGGGGAAGGGGGTTGGGGGGTTCGGTCAGTTGCAGTGAATAAAGCGGGTGTCTCTTGCAAGGTGAGTTTTTGCGGCTGTTGAGATATCCAGCTTGACTCTAGAACTTGAATTAAGGTGGATTTGCCGACTGACTTTCCGCCAGTCACAGCCAGATGCATCTCCTGGCGATCGATTTCAGTTGTGATTTTGGCGAGTCGTTCTCTTAGCTGAGCATTTGCCGGATGGTTTTCTGCCTCTGCCTCTAGCTGGCTAATCGTACCTTCGGTTTGAGCGATCGCTTTTTCTACCGTTTCCCTGTCCATCTGGCTGACATCTGGCAGATGAAGCTCTTTGGCTGTCTGTTTCTGGAACAACCATAAGCCAGCACCGAGTGCGATCGCGCCAATTACACTAAACTCACCGACTGTCCCGGCTGAGTCATGAAAACTCTGCAACAGCCAAAGCGAGAATGAAAGACCAATTCCCCCAACTAAAATCGGACGCCGCAAATTTACAGCCATAAATATTTAAATGTAACCAATATCTGCTAACCAGCGTACAACAAATCCCTGCAACCTTTTGGGATTGCAGGGATTGTTTACTTTTTTATTTGGTGGCGGGAAGTGGATTTGAACCACTGACCTTCGGGTTATGAGCCCGACGAGCTACCAGGCTGCTCTATCCCGCGTTGTCTTGCCAACTTATTTACTATAACGCAAATTCAGGAATGTGGCAACTACAGCATCGAAAGTTCCCCAACTACATCTAGGCGCTTGAATTTGCTCAAGCTCATAAAGGTTTCCGACAGGGTTTCCGCCACCGTGGGACTAATCCAACCCATTTGCTTGAGTAAATGAATAGCAACGGCATACTTTGCCCGCCCTGCTCCATCCGTCACCTTAATTGCCAGTCCCATGCCTTCGCCAACTCGACCGATGCACTGAATCCCTTCAGCACCACCTTTACTGATGATTTCTCCTTCGGTCAGACGCATGAGTTCTGTATCAAATAACCCTTCTCCTGCCACCATATTTGGGTGATGGGTCATGGCGCGGACGATGCGCTCCATATCCAAATTGTTACCAGAGGCAAGCTGAGCATACAACGTACCCATTTGCCCCAGCTGCATGAAGTAGGTAGGAGCGCCACAATCATCGTGGGCACTGATGAACTCTACAGCAGGCATTCGCAGCAATTCGGCAACTTTGCCTAAAATTAGCTGCTGAACGGGGTGGTTGCGCTGCAAATAGGTATTCAGGGGCCAATGCCTTGCTTGGCAAACGGCAAGCATTCCAGCGTGTTTCCCGGAACAGTTATACTCCAGGGGACTCCGTTTGCCTTCGGGAATTGGACACTGAAGTGCTGATGGGTCAACATCCGAGCGCCAAAGAACGTTAAAAGCTTGTCGGACTTGGGCGGTCGTGCCTTTGTGGGAGCTACAGATAATTGCTAAGTCTCGATCCGTCAGCTTGTAGCGTTCCAGGGTGCCGGTAGTCGTGACTGCCAGCGCCTGAAATGGCTTGAGCGCGGAACGAACAAAAGCAGCGGTTTCCGAGCTGCCTGCTACCGATAGAACGCGCCCTCGGTTGTCACAGACGACCGCTTGGGCGCGATGGGTTGATTCAATAATGCCTTCGCGCAGCAACCGAACTTCCAGTTCTGCGGATTGATTTCTTTTTCCCCTTGTCATGGGTAAGACTTTATCACTTTTTGTTAGTTGTTCAGTAACCGGCGATCGCTTGTTTTGAGGTAGTCGGTAGATTTTGAACCCTTTACTCACTATCCACTACCTCTTACCCAATGACCAATGACCTAATGCCTAATTACAGAAAGTACCAAATTAGACTACCTGCAAAGAAAAATAAGGCAAGCAAGACAAAGGTTCGCTGTAACCGCTGGAGGATTGGTTGAATTTGGTAAGTGACGATCAAGCGATCGCGCGTCAAAATTTCTTCTGGCTTCGTCCAGCACTGACCGTCGTACCAACCGGATTCTTCATAAAATACTTGTTGATTCTCTAAGCGCGATCGCACGTAAGACCAACCCAAGTACAGTCGCACCAGTACCAACACCACTCCCAGACTCGCTCCTGCTGCACCACTGAGGATAAACTTGCTCAGATACTTTCCCGGCGCAAAGCTTGCCTCTGCCATCGGTGCTGCCACGAACCAGCCCAAACCCCAAATCCAAGCCAGCTTTTTGATGTATCCTCCCAGTTCCAGCGTTACCCAGCGAAAGAACCAGGAATCCTTCAACTCCTGGTACTCATTGAGCGGTTGTTGTTCAGTGGGAACTGGGCAAACTGAAACTGGAGTTTCCATCATGTTTTACTTTCCCATCGCCTCACGATGCTGAGAAATCGATTTTTTCAGCATGACCCCAGAACGCTTCCAGATTATAAAATTCGCGCTCTTGAGGCAACAAGATGTGAATGATTACATCCCCGTAGTCCAAAAGTACCCAGCTGCCCTCTGCCTTTCCTTCCACCCGCAGAGGCAGCTGTTGCAACTCCATTTCTACTTTCTGTTCAATCGACTGGGCGATCGCTCTCACTTGGACTCTGGAGAAGCCGGTAGCGATCGCAAAGTAATCCGCCAGGTAGGATACCTCTCCCACCTGGAGCAATACAATGTCAGCCGCTTTGCGGTCATCAGCGGCTCTGGCAGCGGTCAAAGCCAGCTCTTTGCTTGCTTTTCGTTTATCTGCATTGACAGCCAATCGAGCAGAAGCATTCGTGTCGGTTCCGTTAGAGATGAATGCTTCGCTCTCAAGAGAGGAATCTACCTTGAACTGTTCTGACATTAAATCCTGATTTCCTTGTTCAAAAACACCTATAATTTCCTTCAAAATTGATTCAACTCACAGCCACTGTACTAGAGAAATGCTGAAGTTTCTATTTTAATTTTTGAATCGATCTTCAGCTTTTTATGGCTTCCTTTAACTTTTCATTTCATTTATCCTTCATCCTTTATGCTTCGGGTTGCTGCTTTTTGCTAGCGATTTGAAGTGCCCAATTACGGCTACGGATCGTTCGAGGGTGAATTAAGCAACGAGTATCGAGTAGATATTTCAGGGAATAATCGCAAGTTAGCCAAACAGCTTTGTAGAGATTTTGCCAAGCAACTTGTCTTAAAGCTTCTAACTCAGGAGTATTGCCTCTTCCTGGCTCCAGAGTATCAGCCAAAAACACGATACAACTCAATCCACTCATTCCCGGTCTGCCTAAGGTGTGATCCTGGATTGCCTGCAAAATTTCTTCATCAAATATTCCAAATTTGTCTCTGGCAACAATTGCACTGACATCTGCGTGCAACAGATGCGGATTTTCTTCATCCACCGGGTCTAATTCCAATCCTTCTTCTCGTGCCATTTGCAACAGCACCGAAGGCTTAAAGTATTTCGCTAGGTCATGCATCAACCCCGCTGTAGCGGCTTTTTCCACGTCGAGTTGATAATGCAGCGCTAGCTCAATAGCCATCTGCTCGACGCCTAGAATATGTTTGATTCGAGCGGCAGGGACACGATCTGCTAACCAGGCTAAGACCTGTTCGCGCATTGGGCGAGGAACTCCGTAGGGCTATCGGGACAGATGTTAAGGACAAAGCCTTGGGGTTTGGGCGATCTCTGGTTCCCAGGATATAAACGCTAGGCATCGCGCGATCGCCACTTCAAACCGATAACCATTTTGCTTTCATTCTAGATCAATGAAGCCTAACCTCATCAAACAGCTTCTCATACTGCTCCAAGGCGTGCTCGAAGGAGTAATTTTCTATAGCATATTGTCTGCCTTGCTGACCCAGGGTTTCTGCTTTGTCAGGATTTTGATATAAGTCTAAAATTGCTGCCGCCAGAGCCTCAGGATCTTCTGGGGGAACGACGACGCCGCCGCCGCTATGCTGCACTGCTTTAGCTGCCGTACCACTAGCGGGAACAGAAGCCAGAATCGCCCTACCGCTGGCTAGCAGCACCTGAATTTTAGAAGGCATATTGAAGGAAATCACGTTTTCCTTTTGCATCACCAACCCTACATCCGCCGCTGCCAGTAGTTCCGGCAATTTTTTGCGGTCTTGAAATCCCTGTACCAACACGTTTGGCGCATTCACTTTTTGACTGTATAACTTCAAGTCATCTATGGCTTCTTTTTCTCCCACAATCACCACAGAAATGTCTGGAATATGTCGCAGGCGAGCTGCCGCATCGATCAAAGTCGTTAAGGGTTGGGTGCGACCGATGTTACCGGAATAGAGAACCACAAATTTGCCGTCAAGTTGGTGAGCGGCTCGAAAATAATTATTTTCTTTGGGCAAAGGTTTAATAAATTCAACATCGACCCAGTTGGGAATTAACGCAATTTTGCTTTCCGGGACTCCTTTGCCAACTAAATTATCAACAAATCCATCGGCAATGACGCTAATCTTCGTTGCGGTTCGGTAGGCAAATTTTTCTAGCTTTTCAAAGATGGCAATTATCCGTTTGTTGGTGAGCAACCCCGTATGAACTGCGGCATCCGGCAAAATATCCTGGAGGTTCAACACCACCGGACAGCGGTGTAACCATCCCAGTAGCGCGGCTGGAACGGAAGCTGGCAGGGGCGGTACGGTTAACAAAATCACGTCTGGTCGCCTGCCTTTGAGGGCATGGACTAAGCTGATCAGGACAAAGCTGGCATCTAATAGAATTCGATCTATCAAACCCGGTTTCGGGCGAATCCAGACGTAATTGCGCTGAATGGCTACGCCATTTATTAGTTCTGTTAGGTACAATTTCCCGTTATATTCGTCGTAGATGCGCCGTTGCGGATAGTTTGGCATGGCAGTGACAACTCGCACTTGATGACCTTTTGCTACCAAACCTTCCGCTAGTTCGGTCATCAAGGGGGCAATGCCGATTGGTTCCGGATGATAGTTGTAGGAGTAAATCAATATCCGCATGATCTAGGTCTTACCAAATGTTTAGCACCAAGCTTCTACCTAGTCTAATCGGGGGTAGTGGTATGTTGGTACGATCGCGCATCGTCTTTGAGTAAGAATCTGCTTTTTCTCGGTCTACAAGCGCGATCGCTATTGTAAATGAGATTCACTCCCGGTTGTGCGAGGCAGCAGCACCTCGATGAGAAAGCGAATGTTCTTCAGTTTTAGCGAATTCTTCTTCGCATCAACAAGCAATTCCGTTCGTCAGGCATTCGCGTGTAATCGAGTTCATCTGTGAATTGTTGCATAAATATTAAACCCCGACCCCCTTCATTCTCCAGCGGATCAAAATCCTTTTGACCCACTAATTGCAGCTTTGATTGCAGCTTTGCTGGCAAATTAAACGGTTTTCCATAGTCCCAAATCCGCATTTCCAAATAGCCAATATAGACTTTTACCTCAATCTGAATTGGGGTGGTTGGGGGCAATGAAGAATGAGCGTGGCGAATCACATTCGTAAACCCTTCAGTTAAGGCTACCTGGGACTGCCACCATAATTCATAGGGCAGTAGGGGTAGAGTAAGTTGCTCAAACCATTGCAAAACTTCTGTTAAAGCATTTAAATCCGTCTCCACCTGAAGGCGGGATTGTGCTATTGGTTGTTCCTTTGTCATTAACAGAAGTAATTGAGGTTTCCTAATAAGCACCACTGTTTTTGCGAAATAAAATTAGGATTGTTTTGACAATTAACTTGAGGTCGTAGATCAGGCTCCAGTTCTGTTGGTAGCGCAAATCCAAGCGAATCACGTCTTCAAAATTGCGTACTTGCGATCGCCCATTCACCTGCCACTCACCCGTCATTCCCGGTTTTACATCTAAACGCTGCCATTCCGGAACTTCGTAGCGTTCCACTTCATCGGGTGTCGGGGGTCTAGTACCGACTAAACTCATCTCCCCTTTCAGGACATTCCAAAACTGCGGCAGTTCATCCAGACTCGTCTTCCGTAAAACTCGACCCACTCGCGTTACTCGCGGATCGTTTTCATTCTTGAAAAAGGCTCCACTGGCTTGATTCTCGATTGTGTTTTTCAGTGCTTCCGCGTTTACGCACATTGAGCGGAATTTCCACACCTGAAACCGTCTTCCCATCCAACCGCAACGGATTTGACTGAAAAAAATCGGTCCTGGATCGTCGATCTTAATGGCAATGACGATGGGAATCAACAAAATTGCCGCGATCGCTAAACCCACCAGCGATCCCACCACGTCAATACCACGTTTAATCCACGAGCGCACGGAAGGATGAGTCGTCGGTAGCTGATTTTCTGATTTTTTGCCAGGGGTTGTCGTTGCGCTTTGGCTTGGCGGCTCGATCGTCAAAACCTGATCCAGTCCCGTCATCGATAACACTGCCATCACTTGAGGATGGACACCCCGGAGTACCAATTCGACTCCTTTTTCCCGCGCTAGCTTTACATTACTGACCAGCGCACCAATGCCACTGCTATCGATAAATGTGGTCTGACTCAAATCAAAAACTAATTGCTGAGTAACGGCACTCTCTTGTAAGAATTGCTGACAGCTTTTCTTAAAAGCCACGGCCTCAAGAACAGTAAGCCGAGGGGGTAGTTGGACTACAGGAGTGTCGTTGAAGAACGTAATCCGAAAATCTGCATCGGGGAGCGGTCCAACCATGTAAACCTGGTACTAAGGTGCCATCTTAATATTTTGAAAAATATTTGAGATTAGTCAATTCAACTTCATTAAAAAATTTTGTAAAGATTATTTTATTTTTTTGAGATAATTTCACCTCAATCAAGTTCATCGAGAGTCTATACTAGCACTGAAATAGCGAGTTGTACTAAGAAATTTTTTTTGAACCCGCTTCTGCGGGTATCATCGAGCAAACAGCTTGGCGGCGGTTAAAAATTGTAGCTAAGGCTGAGTTATTTCAGTTACCGACCGGAATCATCAATATCAGCAGAACTATCAAGCGGTGAGAAGACTGGCTGGTTAAACAGCTGTTAAGAGCGATCGCACTTAACAGCACGCGGAAAGTCAAGCCTACTTCCAGCATGGTTAATCAGGAACTCAAGGCAGATAATGGGATTAGTAGACACCTTAGACTAAACCGAGTACGGAGCGAACCAGTCGCATCTCAAGTCAGAGCAAAAATGATCCCTAAAACTGCCGACTATCCCACTGCGCGGCTGATTGAAGTCTTCTCCGCCATTCAAGGCGAAGGACTGAATGTAGGCACCCGCCAAATATTTATCCGCTTTGCCATCTGCGACCTGCGCTGCCACTTTTGCGACAGTGCCCACACCTGGTTAGCTCCAGATAAGTGTAGCGTGGAGCTAACACCTGGGCAAAGAGACTTTGAAACCCACTCGAATCCAGTGCCTAGCCAAGTATTACTAGAATGGATTCAACGGCAAAATCAACCCGGTTTGCACGACAGCATCAGCCTCACGGGCGGCGAACCGCTGCTTCATGCTCCCTTCCTGGTAAAATTTCTGCCTGCTTTGCGCCACTCCACAGGATTGCCAGTCTACCTGGAAACCGGCGGTCATCGTCCAGAACAACTAGCCCCGATTTTGCCCTTCCTAGACTCTGTAGGCATGGATATGAAGCTGCCTAGCGTCAGTGGAGAACAGCGGTGGAAAGCGCACGGGGAATTTCTCCAGCTTTGTCATGATTCACAGGTTGATAGTTTTGTCAAATTAATTATTTCTAGTCAAACTGAGCCATCTGAGCTGGAACAGGCAGCTGAATTGGTGGCAGCAGTTAGCCCCGCTATCCCGGTGTTTTTACAGCCAGTGACACCCCTACCAATGCCCCATCATCTGCCAGTGTTTGCCCCAACGCCCGCGCAGGTTCTGGAGTGGCAGGCATTAATGAAGCGAAGTCTCAAGCAAGTGCGAGTTGTGCCACAAACTCACAAAATGCTGGATCAACTTTGATTCAAAAGGTTCTGACAATCTCAACTTATTAAAAAACTACGAGCAAACACGGTGGTTGTATGAAGAATGTATGAAGAAGAACGGACTTTATGTGAAATTACTGTGTAAACACTTGATTTAAGGTTGTCGTTAAACTTTTCTAAACCCCATCTTAAAGTCAAAGTCTGATGCTGAGAAAGTAAAATTTCTAGGGGTCGGACATGGTTCAATCAAGGCATTGGCTTTCAGCGTTGAGTTGCTCCCTGGCGATATCTGTAGTGAGTATCGCGGCAAATACTACCTCTGCTTACGCAGTTTCCTTGGTCAACAATCTCACGATTCCAGGTAACAGTACGGATCTATCTCCTCTCAATGGCGGCATGGGTGGTGCCAACGTCAACCGTTTGGCACTTTTCTCGGATCTCTACTACGACCGCTATCAAAACGTATATTACAGCCTCCCTGACCGGGGACCTGGGGGAGGTGTTATTAGCTACAACACGCGAATCCAGAAGTTTTCTCTAGATGTTGACCCAAACACGGGGGCAATCAGCAACTTCAAGCTGCTAGACACCATTCTGTTTACTAAAAACGGTAAAAACTTCAACGGATTAAACCCCAGCCTACTCAACAGCGATGCTGGAGTTCTCGGTCTCAGTTTTGATCCAGAGGGATTTGCTGTTGCCCCTAATGGCAATTTCTACGTTTCCGACGAATACGGTCCATCTGTATATGAGTTTAGTTCAGATGGTTCGTTCATCAGGGCGTTTAAGACACCAGAAAATATTATCCCAAAAGTTGGCAGCAGCTCCAACTATGTGGATGGTCAAGGAACGATTACCAGCGGTCGCCAGGATAACCGAGGTTTTGAAGGGTTGACTCTCAGCCCTGATGGCACCAAACTATATGCAATTCTGCAAGACGCCCTGGTTAACGAAGGGTCTAACGAAGGGTCTGCTGATGGACGCTACAGCCGTAACGTGAGATTGGTGGAATTTAACACGGCGACGGGTGAGAGCGTCGCTCAGTATATTTACCAGCTAGAAACTATTGCAGACATCAACGAGCGCATTCCCGGTACTAAAGATGATTTCAAGAAGAATGCCCAAGGTCGCAACATTGGCGTTAGTGCTATTACAGCGCTGAATGACAAGGAGTTTTTGGTGCTGGAACGGGACAATCGAGGGTTGGGCGTGGAAGACACCGCAAGCAGCAAACCTGTTGGCAGCAAACGGGTTTACAAGATTAACCTGACCGATGCCACGGATGTCAGCAGCATCAGTTTGGCAGGCAGCAATATGCTACCAGTTAGCGTAAATGCTGTGAATAAGTCTCTGTTTCTGGACATTGCAGATGCTTTGGCAGATGCTTTTAAGGTCATCCCAGAAAAGTTTGAAGGTTTGGCAATTGGCCCTCAACTCGCCGATGGTTCCTATGCTCTGTTGTTGGGTAC
This sequence comes from Coleofasciculus sp. H7-1, assembly GCF_057473865.1. Taxonomy (NCBI): domain Bacteria; kingdom Bacillati; phylum Cyanobacteriota; class Cyanophyceae; order Coleofasciculales; family Coleofasciculaceae; genus Coleofasciculus; species Coleofasciculus sp. H7-1. The sequence goes on along the minus strand of NZ_JBYCCT010000077.1, from coordinate 65,832 downwards.
CGATAACGACTTCAGCGTTACTCAAAATGGTGACGATGTCCAGTTTGATGTTTGCACGGGTGGCACTCAGGTACCTATTGACCAAGGGTGCCCAGCGGGTGAAACTTTGATTCCCAGCTTTCTCTACTCATTTAAGGCTAGTAGTGCAGAGTTAACTGGATTTGTTCCGCCCGTAAAGCCGCTAGAAAAGGTTCCAGAACCAGTTTCCAATGCTGGGCTAGTGTTACTAGGATTAGGTGGTTTCTGGCTCAAGCGGCGGCAGCACGGTTCGGCTAAGTAATATCAAATCCGTTGAAATAGTCATCATTTCTGAATTTATCCCCAACCCATCTTTGCTAGCCAAGATGGTTGGGGATCGGTTTATAGAATCGAGGTTGAGCCTGAGAACGAGCTGGTGAATGCTCTGTATTCCCAAAATTCAATGCTTTTGGGAAATTTTGGGAACGATAAGGGTTTAAGTTAAGGGTTCGCTGCGCCTTTGACTTTAGCTTTGGCTTTGGCAGCACTACGCTTGAGGGCAGAAAGCCGCGTTTCGTATTTGCTCCGTTGCCGTTTGTTTGGGGTTAGCTCTAGTAAAGCTTTCAACGCGCTACCCAGACTTTTGTAGGCGTTGGGGAGGGAATAACCAAAGCGGGTGGCAAGCGCGATCGCTTTCTCATCCGCTTCAATCATCTCTTTTACCTGCTTCTCCCCACTATTTTTTTGATACAATCTCCAGCCTGAGACGCCACACAACGCCAAGGCTAATATCAACAGCAAGCCATCTTGCACCCACAGTTCGCCGACAGCACCGCCTAAACCAATCGCTAGCGCCGCCATTTCCCAGCCATCTCTAGGGATGGTGTCGTTTTGAATTCGGGCGACTTCGTGCCAAAACAGCAAATTCCGCTGATCGAGTGCTAGCTGATCCCATTTCACCAGATCAATTTGAACCTCGATTTGATCCTTGCCAATTTCTTCACAGCGGATCAGGGGTGGATTCACTTCAGTCGTTCCTTCGACTGTTACCCAGCTTTGCAATTCTGGCGGCAGTAAGGTTTTTAAACGCCGGAGTTCGCTCATCTCAGCTCTAGCAGAAGAGGTTGCATAGGATGTCATAGTCGTCCAGCCCCAGGAAATTCGCTTTTCAATACTAAGGTTATTACTTTGGAGTATAGCGATCTTCGCGCTCGGATTCAGATTCTATTCAGAGGGGAATATTCCCCGCTTCTTACGCGCTTCCATTGCTCTCTCTAACATTTGCAGTAAGCCAGGAGCTTCTTCTTGAAGGGTGAGCAGTAGTCTTTCTCCCATTTCTCGATCGCCTGGATCTTTGCCGGTTGCCATTACCTCTTTCAGACGAGGCATCGCTACATTATCAATAATTTGAATTAAACCTGACAAACAACGGTTGAATTGTTTTTCGGTGAGACTTGAATCTTCCAAGGGAAACTCAATGATGGCACGGATTTCGCCATCGTTTGGGTCATATTCCCATTGCAGCATTTTGGTTTCCCAGGAAATGCACAGCATTGTCTGGAGGAGCGCTTCTTTGTAAGGATGGTCTTTAACTCCAGATATAACTTGGGGAGCAAATACCTTAAAAAATTCCCCATCCTCATCCAGCTGGACAACAATTAAGAATTCGTCTACGTTTTCAGCTTGCACACCTGTCAGAATTCGGTACGCTTCTTCATCGATATGGTATTTCCAACCTTGGTTGTCTAGATACGTGGCAATCTGTCGTAAAGTAGCGCCCATGACAGCCTCGCTGCGTCAGGTTGAGCAGGAATAACACGACACAGTATAACGTGCTATCTGACAACGGCATAGAGAAAGCCGTCTTTAGGTAGGGCTTGGGGCGATCGCATACTCGCGCTGTTCTTATCAGGGTTTGGTTTGGAGCTAGGACAGCGATCGCGTCTTTTCTTTCTCAAGCAACTTTGCTGCGAAAAACGCAACGCCAGATGCAAGTGCGATCGCTTGATTCTGCTGCGTCCTGATCGCACAGGTGAGATGCCTGCGGTACGGTTCAAATTTGCCTACCGCTGGTAGGAACGACCGCCAAGATATAGTGCTGCTGCAAGAGCAATTCCAGGTAATGTAATGACTGCTGCCAACGGAGAGCGTAACCAACTCGCTTGCTCGTACCGTTCCCGATAATAAGTAGACCTAAGAGAACAGGGTTGAGCGGAACTGACTGAACCCAATAAAATGCTACTGGCGATCGCAGTGCTAGAGGCGATCGCTACCAAAGAGAATTTTGTTTTCATACAGTTTTCTTCTCCTACTCGTTTTAGTGCCGGTAACGATCACGAGAGCGATCGCGCAAAGTTTTCATTTAATTCTAGCTGGCTATGACTCAACTGGGGTGGAATGCTACGCAAGTGCAAAAAAGGGGAGTGCGATCGCTTCCTTTGAGATTGGCGAGAGGAAGAATTGCGATCGCGTAGCGTCTGTTTTTTAAAATAACTCCTTCTTCAGTTCACTAGGGAATTCAGCCTAAGTAGGACACTCAGAAGAGGCTTGGCAATTTTTGAGAGTACTTTCCAGTGCTTTTAGTAATCTGGAGCTAGAATTATGCCATAATTGACATATTTGTTTTTGGGTTAATGACTATGAGTTACTTAAAGTGAGGATGTAGCGTTAGCGCTCACATCTTCCCACTGACAAGCGGATAGTTTAAGGTCAATGATAGGCGACCGGAATCTTGTAGCTTATAAAAATATTTATGTTGTGGCATTGACTAAAAGCGATCGCTCTTTTCCCTCTCTTCCTCCCTTGTCCTTGGCGTCTTTGCGGTTCGTAAAAAAAAGAGCGATCGCCATTCGATCCTTTATATCAGGCTGGCTCGACTTATCGTTTTAAATCTTCATCCCTGGAAAAAATATTAACCCAGTAAAACCAGGCACTAAATAAATAGAATAAATCTCTCCAGAACCTTCTGCCAAATTCAAAACTTCTCGCAAATTTTCTCCATGAGCAATTATTCCCTTAGCATTGTAAGCAATATATTGATGATCGTAATTTTTTAATTGTTGCCGATTGCGGTTCAGCCATTTCAACATCTCACGGCTTTCATCGGAAGAGGGTGTTCTACTCATAGATTTTGCTAGTGATAAAAGTAATAGGAGCGATCGCATTCAGATCGCTCCTATTCTTCATTATCTCTTACACCCCTCACCGAAAAGTGGAGAGGGGCTGTTCTTGTGAGGTTCCTAAATCTTCGCTTCTTCCCTCACCAACTTATCCCAACCCAAATCCTTGAGGTTGTTATTTCGGCGCAGCGGACGAGTCACCAACTCCAGAATGTCACGAGCATTTGTAAAGCCGTGAATCTGAGCAAAAGTGAACTCAACCGACCACTTAGTGTTAATTCCCCGTGCTTCCAGCGGGTTGGCGTGAGCCATACCAGTAATTACCAAATCTGGCTTCAGTTCGTAAATGCGCTGAATTTGGTTGTAGTTGTCTGGCTTCTCCACAATCCTAGGCGTTGGTACACCCATTTCGTGGCAAGTTTTCTCTAGCAGCGTCAACTCAGCGGCTTGATAGCGCTTATCCATGTAGGGGATGCCGATTTCCGGGCAAGTCATGCCGCAGCGCACCAGGAAACGAGCCAGGGAGATTTCCAGCAAGTTATCGCCCATGAAGAAGACAGATTTGCCGCGAATCAACTGGAGGTAGTCTTCCAAATTTGCCCAGATTTGCGCTTCCCGTTCATCTAGTCCTTTGGGTTCAATCCCAAACACCGAGCAGATTTTCTCAATCCAGGCGCGGGTGCCGTCAGGACCAATCGGGAAGGGTGCGCCGATGAGTTTGCACTTGCGGCGACGCATCAGCGTGGTGGCGGTGCGGCTGAGGAAGGGGTTCATGCCAGAGACGTAGTAGCCTTCTTCCAGAACTGGCAATTCGGTGTAACGCTTGGATGGCAACCAACCAGAAACTTTTATACCTTGCTTTTTCAGTTCTAGTGTCAGATTGGTAACAACGGGATCGGGGAGAGAACCGAAGAGAACCAGTGGCGGATGCTTGACATATTCCGACTCATCTGCGGCGACATCTTCTTTCTTTTTGCCGAAGTTGAGCAGAGAAGCGATCGCATTCCTTTCTTTCTTCTCAGTTTCTACCACGGGCGCTTTATCGGGACAACGGGCAGCCATCGCCGCTAGCACGGTGTCTTCCCCTTGGGTAAAGGCGTAGTCTAAACCATTCGCACGAGCCGTCACAATGGGGATGCCAATTTCGGATTCCAGCTTGGGTGCCAAGCCTTCCAAATCCATTTTGATGATTTCGGTGGTGCAGGTGCCAATCCAAACAATTACACTGGGGTTGCGATCGCGTTTAATTTGCAAACACAGCCGCTTCAACTCTTCATAATCATTCAACTGAGCCGAGATATCTCCTTCTTCCAACTCAGCCATCGCATAGCGTGGTTCCGCAAAAATCATCACCCCCATCGCGTTTTGTAAGAAGTAGCCACAGGTTTTCGTCCCGATAACTAAAAAGAAACTATCTTCTATCTTTTGGTACAACCAAGCTACGCAGCTGATAGGACAAAATGTATGATAATTTCCAGTTTCACACTCAAAATTAAGCGCTTGCGGTTCTGTATTAGCAAGGGTCATAGTAAAGGTTTCCTCTCAAATTTTTAATTGGTCATTAGTCAAAAGGTTATTAGTTATTAGTCATTCGATGGACAAAGAAATTCTGACTTAATGACTCATAACTATTGACAAATTACTCAGAATCTGGCAGAAAAGCGACAATCTCTGCATCCTTCGTTTTGGCAGCGTCTTCCGAGCGTTTGTTAACTTTTAGCGCTGCCAAGGAAAGCGATGCTTTTTGTAAACTCCCTCGCAAGATTCATCCACCTTGGCAGCGATGCGACTGGGTGATTGGGCGATATTAGCAGCAGCAGGCAGCATTTTGACTTCATCTGCATTTGTTTGCTCAGCCGGTACTGCCTCTAGCTCCAAATCGGGATCGAAGTTTAGCCCTAAGGTTGCCACAATTCGATCGGGATCTGCATTGAGATCCACCATTAGAGGAAGCATTTCAGTAAATTGTGGGTCTAGCGTCGATAGCGTTGCCACAATGAAGCTAGAGGTAGGGCGTCTTTGCCCTTCAGATGTCACCCAGACTTGCAGACGATTGAGCCAGTGGCGATTTTTCTGGTAGTAGTCTAGCCATTTAGCTTTGACCGATTGACGCAGCTGCTCGGTATTCACAGTTGGACTTGATGCTGATGAAAATAATCTAGTTTGGAGAATGGTGCATAACAATACGCACGTCAAAATTGACACTAAAAGCATTGAGCCATTCTCCCTTAGATTTCTAAACCATCATCATATCTAGCTCTTGTTCTTCAGTCTTCACCTCTGGCTTGGTGGGATTGAGGTAGAAATCAGACAGCAAGGAGAACAACTCGCGGTCTGGAGAATCGTTAGGCACAACACCCTCTGGACGCGCCAGAATTTGGTCGGCAATGTTGAGGTAGTAATCGCAGACGTAGTTGAGCGAGGGGTCAGTCTCTGCCATTTCAAACAGAGTTTTGCCCTTAACGCGGGAAACGCGAATGTCTTCAATCAGCGGCAATACTTCCAGCACCGGCATCGGTACCGCAGAAATGTATTTCTCGATCAGGTCGCGCTTAGAGGTGCGATTGCCAATCAATCCGGCAAGACGCAAGGGGTGAGTCCGAGCTTTTTCACGGACAGAAGCGGCAATCCGGTTGGCTGCAAACAGGGCGTCAAAGCCATTGTCAGTGACAATCAAGCAGTAGTCGGAATAGTTGAGGGGAGCTGCAAAGCCGCCACATACCACGTCACCCAGTACGTCAAACAGAATGATATCGTACTCATCGAAGGCGTTCAGTTCCTTGAGTAACTTCACGGTTTCGCCTACCACATAACCGCCGCAACCAGCACCGGCTGGGGGACCCCCTGCTTCTACGCAATCGACGCCGCCATAGCCTTTGTAGATGACATCTTCAGCCCAGACATCTTCGTAGTGGTAGTCCTTTTCTTGGAGCGTGTCGATAATCGTGGGAATCAGGAAGCCGGTGAGGGTAAAGGTGCTGTCGTGCTTGGGGTCACAGCCAATTTGCAGGACTTTCTTGCCGCGTCTGGCTAGAGCCACAGAGATATTGCAGCTGGTTGTGGATTTGCCGATTCCGCCTTTTCCGTATACTGACAGTTTCACTCGCTTCGTCTCCTATAGTTTCATTTCAAACCAGGATGGTTGTCTTTGGTGTTAGGCAGGGCATGAATAGGGTCGCTGCCGAAGAAAGCCAGCCGTAGATTGCTTTTTATCTGGGTATGAACTGCATTATTGTCCAACTGCCGCAGAAAATAAAGGGGTTAGAGGAAGGGATCGGGTACTAAACGCGATTATTTAGAAGATTATATTTTTAAAATCTTCTCCCTTCTCTCTAAAAGCTTATAAAGCTGTAATTTACAGTTATTGCAACTTTTATGTTCTTTTATTTAATAATTTGGAACAAAAGACAAAAATGTCCAGGCTAATGGAACACGCTGACACTACAACGTGAAACCGAGTCTTTCAGACTATTTAGGACTCTGGCGACAACGGCACTGGTCGAGAAAGTCTTAAACTGCACGGATAACTCGGATTGACTTCGCCTAATCGGCTACACTGGCTGAAGCAGATGGCTAGTTAAAACGCTCACAGAGGCATCTGCAAGTAAAGTGGGGATTTTGGTGAATAATTATTAATTTTTGAGAGACTGTTTTCCAGAAATCCGAGTTGAGGTCATGGTCACAGAGAAGATCGCTTCAGGGAAGGGATGAGGCTAAAATCAATCATAGAAAGGGGAAGAGGGGTGGTTTTGCGGAGCGCCTCGTGTCCCGAAGCAATCCGTCGGCATGACAGAGACTAAGGCGATCGCTACCTCTCATCGGCAACACTTCTTGACTAGGCTTAAATTAGAACGCCATCTTTTTCTAAGGCGTATGCGTTGATTTATTGAAAGCCTTAGAGTCGGATTTTAGTTAAATCGGCTATATCTATATGAATACAGAAAGTGACATTCTCATCATCGGCGGCGGCGTGATCGGCTTAGCGATCGCCCTCGAACTTCGCTTACGGGGGGCAACCGTCACCGTCCTGTGCCGCGACTTCAACTCCGCAGCGGCTCATGCCGCCGCTGGAATGCTGGCACCCCAGGCAGAAGGGATTCCGACCGGCGCAATGCTGGATTTGTGTATGCGGAGTCGGGATTTGTATCCGGACTGGGCGAGTAAACTGGAAGCGATCGCTCTTGTATCCATCGGCTACTGGCCTAGTGGCATCTTGGCACCCGTTTATGTCAAGACTGAGCAACGAGGACTCAGGACTGAGGAAGAAAATGCCATACTCACTCCTCAATCCTCAGCACTCTGGTTAGATAAGGATGCTATTCATCAAATTCAACCAGGACTGGGTTCAGATGTAGTTGGTGGTTGGTGGTATCCCGAAGATGGTCAAGTAGACAATCGGGCTTTAGTTCAAGCATTGCGGGTGGCGGTGAGAGAACTGGGTGTAAATTTATGCGAAGGCGTTGCAGCTGAAGCACTCCAGCAACAGAAGCGGCGAATCAGCTGCGTCAGAACAGCATCTGGGGATTTTCGCGCTCAACACTATGTCTTAGCCACCGGCGCTTGGTCAAATGAATTGTTGCCAATTCCAGTAAGTCCGAAAAAGGGTCAAATGCTATCCGTGCAAGTGCCTGGGTTTAACCAAGAAGGGTTGCCCATACAGCGAGTGCTGTATGGTTCAGACACTTACATCGTGCCGCGTCGGGATGGACGACTGATAATTGGAGCCACTAGCGAGGATGTGGGATTCACACCCCATAACACTCCAACCGGGATACGAACCTTACTGGAAAGTGCGATTCGCCTTTATCCCGCCTTGCAGCACTTTCCCATCCAAGAATTTTGGTGGGGATTTCGACCGGCGACACCCGATGAGTTACCCATTCTCGGTTCTAGCGCTTGCGAAAATTTAACGCTGGCAACGGGTCATTACCGCAACGGAATTCTGCTAGCACCCGTGACGGCTTCCTTGCTGGCAGACCTAATTTGGGAGCAAAAGTCCGATCCCCTGTTAGACCATTTTCACTACTCTAGGTTCTACGCTAAAACTAGCCCCGTCAATGCAACTCCAACCATGCTTCAATTAAGCCATCCCTCTGAATCCGGGCGATCCCAAGGGTTGTCCCTACCATTAAATCGCTCTTTAGAACTGCCATCCGATCCTTTAATTATTGCGGGTCGGACTTTTCGCTCTCGCCTGATGACTGGTACCGGCAAGTATCGCAGCATCGAAGAAATGCAGCAAAGTATTGCTGCTAGCGGTTGCGAAATTGTTACGGTGGCGGTGCGCCGGGTACAAACAAAAGCGCCCGGACATGAAGGGCTGGCTGAAGCGCTGGATTGGACAAAAATCTGGATGCTACCCAATACTGCTGGCTGTAAAACCGCTGAAGAGGCGATTCGAGTGGCGCGTCTGGGGCGGGAGATGGCAAAGCTTTTGGGTCAAGAAGACAATAACTTTGTCAAGTTAGAGGTGATTCCTGACTTAAAGTATCTACTGCCCGACCCGATTGGCACTTTGGAAGCGGCAGAGCAACTGGTGAAGGAAGGCTTTGCGGTTCTGCCTTATATTAATGCTGACCCCTTACTGGCTAAACGATTGGAAGAGGTTGGCTGTGCGACGGTGATGCCTTTGGGGTCGCCGATTGGTTCCGGACAGGGCATCAAGAATGCAGCGAATATTGAAATCATTATTGAGAATGCTGGGGTGCCGGTGGTGGTGGATGCCGGACTGGCTACGCCCAGTGAGGCAGCGCAGGCAATGGAAATGGGGGCTGATGCCGTGTTGATCAATAGTGCGATCGCACTGGCAAAAAATCCAGCCGCGATGGGTCGTGCAATGGCTCTAGGTGTCGAGGCTGGGCGTCTCGCCTATCAAGCCGGACGGATACCTGTGAAAGTCTACGCCAACGCCAGTTCTCCCCTGACCGGCACGATTACCAGTTAAAGGATAGAGGGGCTGAGGAGAATGTAAATTCAACTTCTACGCAGGGCACTCCTGCACCCAATCGCTACCGAGGTTCTCGCCTCTGGCTGAAGTAGTGTAAAAAATTCCTGCAAAAGATAGAGTTATTAACTCGATTCTTTGTTACAATTATTTACAAAGTTAAGCAAACAAAGGATATCATTCATGCGATATACAACTGAAGACGGCGGACGCTTGAACAATTTTGCAGTAGAACCAAAAGTTTACAAGGCAGAACCCCCTTCCAAGGATCAACAGCGCAACTACCTCTTCATGGGTATCGGAGCGATCGCTCTGCTTAGCAGCTTGATATTTGTTGCCATGTCGGCATCCAATGTAGGCTAAGCACCCACCTGATACTTTTCAGGAACGGGTTAAACAAGGCAAAAGTTAAACAGTAAAAAGAAACAGAATTTCTTTCTTTCGTCTTTTGCCTTCTATTTTGAATTGAACGTAGGTTTACGGTTGAAGGCTTTTTGTAGCTTCTAGCGCATCTTGGTAACTTTCTGTTCTTCCTTGGGACTTAAAAAGGTCTGCGGATTTCTGAAAATCCTTCACTGCGGCTTGGCGATTATTTAATCGTAAGTAGGTAACTGCCCGGTTGTAATAGGCTTCAGCAAATTTAGAATCTAAATTTACCGTCTGAGTATAATCGTCAAGCGCTTTGGCGTGTTCTCCTAGCCGGTTGTAAGCCAAACCCCGATTGTAATAAGCTCTGGCATTCTTGGGGTCGATTCGTAAGGCTTCGGTATAATCGGCAATTGCGGCTTGAGTTTCTCCTCGATCGTCGTGGGCATTGCCTCGGTTGATGTAGACACTCGCATCTTTGGGATTGAGTCGAATCGCCTCGGTGGAATCAGCGATCGCTTGTTGATAATTTTCTAGAAGATAGTAAGAATATCCCCGGTTGCCGTAAGCATTTCCGTACTGAGGATTAATCCGAATCGCCTCAGTATAATCTGCGATCGCTTGCTGGTAATTTCCGAGAACGTGACGGGCATACCCCCGGTTGTAATAGGACTCCGCATCGTTGGGAGCCAGCCGGATCGCTTCGTTAAAGTCTGCGATCGCCCCCTCATAATCACCGGCATCCAGTTTATCAACGCCCCGGTTGTATAAATCAACCGCGCTCATCGCTGCCTTGTTATTATCAGCGGCACTCAGCAACTGGCTGGGTGGCAACTGAGCGTAGACAGCAAGGGGAAGTCCACCAATTAGCGTGGTAATTCCTAAAATGGCGATAGTTCTGCGAATGTTATTCATAGCTTGTCTTTTCTCGCCCCGCTGGAAAGGACTGAGGACTGAAAGCTGAAGACTGATAATTAAGGTAGAAAATAAGCATCAGGGGAAACGTGAAATCTATTTTGTTTTTTCTTCCTCTTGAGTCAGTCCTCAGCACTATTTTCTCACTCAGTCCTCTTGAGTCAGTCCTCAGCACTCTTTTTTTTACGTGCCAGCTGGCTGAGCTTCTTGATCGATGAGCTGGCGGAACTGAATGACATCTTGCCGGGGATCGGCGTGGCTAACTCGGACTTCCAGGCGATCGCCCAGTGCCACTGAGTGGGTGAACCGCATCGCCAACTCCAACCCTAAATCTTCTAACAAAATTAATCCTAATCGGTCATCTTCTCGCAACCATCGCAGCATCAGCGCTTGCCAAACCTGATCGCCATGACGCCGCAGATACTCCAACCCCCAATAACGATTTGTCTGGCGTTCCACTAACCTTGCTTCTTGGGAAGCGGTGCCGATACCCAGCATGACTTCTTGTAACTCTTGCGCTGAGAAGGGGGTGGGTTCGCCGCGCAGGTGCGCCTTTATTTGGAAATGCGCCAGCAAGTCACTGTAGCGGCGGATCGGAGATGTTACCTGAGCGTAGGTTTCCAGCCCCAAACCGGCGTGTCGTCCCGGCGTGATACTCATTTCACTGCGGGGCATACATCCCCGCATTGCACAAAACCTCACGGGTCCCGCTGGCAGCTGCAATAGTTCCTCTTCTGAGGGAAGTTCGGGTTGGGGTTGACTGCGAAAGGGCAGGGGAATATTGTGAGTTTTGCCGTGATGGGCGGCAACTTCACCAGTGAGAATCATCATCTCCGCCACCAATTGGCGTGCGGGTGAGTCTTCTAAAATTTCAATGATGATTTCGTCACCATTTACTTTAATCATCGCCTCTGGCATATGGATGTTAATCGATCCTTGAGACTGCCGCCATAATTGGCGACGTTTCGCCCAAGAAGCGATCGCTGTTATCTCTGGTTCTGCCTGGATACCCAGTTGCAGCATCTCATCCACATCGTCGTAAGTCAGGCGATAGGTCGGCTTAATTAAGCTGGCACAGATGCTATAGTCCTCTACGGCTCCCCTTTCATCCAAAACCACGCCAAAACTCAGCGCCCAACAAATTTTTCCTTGCACTAGGCTCATCGGCCCGGTTGCCAAACTCGGCGGGAACATCGGAATCATCCCCGTCGGTAAATACAACGTCGTGCTGCGCCGTCTAGCTTCTAAGTCTAATTCGTCTCCTGGCGAAACCAAGCGCGAGGGGTCGGCAATGTGTATCCAAAGCCGCTGACGCCCATCGGCGAGGGTTTCCATACTCAAGCCATCGTCTATCTCCTTGGTACTTTCATCATCAATCGTGTACACCTTCAAATGAGTCAGATCCAATCGGTGCTCATCCGGATCGTTCGGCGCGAACTCAGCATACTGCTTAGCCACTTCTATCACCTTGTCTGGAAAGTGAACGGGGATCTGACTGCGCCGCAGATATAGATTTTCGTGAGGACTCCAAAATCCCAAATCCACCAGCAGTTGAAACGCAGCTTGGGGAGTTCCGGGGCGTCCAAGCTCGCTCATGGTTTCCAAAACAGGTGCTGGAGGGGGATAGGCGCGATTCAGAGATTCTTGATTCAGTCCAGCACGGACAACATCTGTCAACAAAGCCGCATATTTTTCAATGGCTTCCAGGCGTTGGCGTTCGCGGCGTTCCCACTCGACCTGTTCGCCTGCGAGTGCCTTTTGCACGCGCTCTACAAATTCTTTTCGTCGCCAGAGCCGTTCTTTTTCGACTTCTATCTGATGTTTCAGTTCTGCTACCTGAGTAGCAGGACGCGGCTCGTAGCGATCGCCTTTTTGCTTGAAATAAAGTCTATCTTCAGACAGCAAATAGTACGCCGCGTAACACAGCGGCGGGCTTTGGTCGGAAAACAGCACTGACGCCATTTCCACATCTGTAACGCTCATCCCATCCTCTACCAACAGTTCCCACGCTACCTCCAAGCCGGTTGGGTCTAGATAGCGCTGTACCTCTTGGAAGAAGCTGGAAATCTGTGCAGGTTTATAACTTTGACCTGCAATCTCATAGGTAATTTGCCGGGGATGGATGGTGTGGGATTGACCTTTCTCGTCTACCACAATCCAGTGCGTTTTGCCCTCTTGACGTTCTGCAACAGCAAGACGCCGCTCTCCATGCAGCCGAAACTCAATTAACGTTCCTTTCTCCACAAGTTTTTGGCTTACGCAGTAGCATTCATTGGACCCATCTATCTACCAGTTTAGCGGCGTGGCGATTGTAGATTGTAGATTTTCGATCTAAGTCCAAAATCCACCCATCCCCAATCCAAAATTGAGTTAACCTTCAGCGTTGATGAAGGGCAATAAAGCCAAAAGGCGTGCCCGTTTAATTGCTACGGTTAAATCTCGTTGTTGCTTGGCTGTTAGACCTGTAATTCGGCGAGGCAGTATTTTACCCCGTTCTGTAATAAATTTCCGCAATAGATCGACATCTTTGTAGTCGATGGGTTCATCAGGTTTAATCGGGGAAAGGCGGCGACGGAAGTAAGTCATCGTTAGTGGTTCGTTGTGAATTGTCAGCGGTCAGCACTCAGCAGTCATTGGTCATTAATATCAGACTAATGACTCAGGACTGATAATTACTTAATTTCTTTGTGGACGGTATGTTTGTTGCAGTGGGTGCAAAACTTTTTCAGTTCAATCCGCGCCGTGGTGTTACGGCGGTTCTTGGTGGTTGTGTATCGGGAAACTCCTGGCGATCGCTTGGCGATGTTGGTGCGACAGTCGGTGCATTCCAACGTCACAATCAGGCGCGCCCCCTTCTTACTTGCCATAATGCTATTTCTACAAAATCCAAGTGGACAAAATTAAACACAAACCATTATTATTTCATACGACGAGTCACTTGAGCAAGTAATTTCTTGACCCTAATATCTAGAGAGTAACCCCGGCGTGTCTGCACGATACAGGTTCGCCCAACGCGATCGTGAAAAGCTTGTTGCCACTCAGCATCTGCAAAAGCCACCCCACAATCCACAGCTAGAGGGCTGATCAGCAGCAGCAAAGAGATTCCGTTCGCCAAACCAATGCTCAGTCCCACCATCGCCAAAACAGCAGCGAATCCCAGAATACCTTCGCGCTTGCATAACTCAAAAAGCCCCGGCGTTTTGCGGTATTTGGGATCGACTACTTTCATATCCATTGCCCAGCGTCCCACACTCTGTCCCTGATTTCTCGCAACCAGAATCACCCGCAAAGCCAGCCATGCGACAATGAAAACCAGGATTTGTGCAATCGGGATGCCCGGAGCATTTGCCCCAAAGGGCAAGCTAAACAGCCAAATAATTAGAAAATCAATCGTAAAAGCAATACACCGTCGCTCAATAGGAACCTTAGGAAATCGGCGGTTGGTTAGTTCGTTACGCATGAAAAATGGCTTTTCCGACGGTCTATTTCTATATTAAGCTTTCAGCTATCCGCTTTTTGTCCGTTGTCCGTTAAGGCATCGATGGGAGCGACGACTGTAGGGTAAGACACTCCAAAAACCGCTTACTAACTAACTGGCATGGGCGGGTTTCATCGGATAGACAAAAGCGACTTACAGATATCTTGGTTAAAAGAGCCGCTATGCAATGCAACTAACCTGTAGATGCGATTAATCAGCGTCTCTACTGACTGACAATTCTTTAGATAATTCTTGAGATTAGAGGCTGAATTGATGGCGATGCTGTTGGTTAAAGAAGCAGAGGCAATCATTTTCGATTTAGTGCAACCTCTGGATAATCAGATGGATGCTGAGGTTGTAGACCTTTCTAGTGCCAATGGTCGGATTTTAGTGGGTGCGGTGACGAGCGAACTGGATTTTCCCCACTGGACTAACTCAGCAATGGATGGGTATGCGGTGCAATTTGCCGATGTGCAAGCAGCTAGTGCCGAACAGCCAGCGGTACTGGAAATTGTAGAGGAGATTCCAGCCGGATATCAACCGCAGCGATCGCTCCAAACAAGGCAAACCGCCCGCATTTTGACGGGTGCTGTGATGCCAGAGGGCGCTGACACCGTAGTGATGCAGGAAGTGACGCGACGGGAGGACAAGCAAGTGTTTATCTTAGCTGCTCCAGCAGCACCAGGAGCCTTCGTACGTCACCGGGCGTCTTTTTACCAGGCGGGAACCCCACTTTTACCAGCGGGGATTAGACTCAATGCTCCCGAAATCGCTATTTTGGCAGCTGCTCAGTGTACTCAATTGCCCGTTTACCGACGCCCTCGCGTGGCAATTTTGTCCACTGGCGACGAATTGGTGACACCCGATCGACCCCTGAAGCCCGGTCAGATTGTAGACTCCAATCAATATGCCCTCGCTGCATTAGTGGCCCAGACGGGCGCTGAACCTCAGATGATGGGGATTGTCAGGGATGAACCAGAGGCACTAAAGAAGGCGATCGCGCAAGCTGTCGCCACCGCTGACGTGGTAATTTCTTCCGGCGGTGTTTCCGTAGGCGACTACGATTATGTGGATGAAATTCTTGCCCAACTCGGTGCTGAGATTCACATCCGTGCGGTTGCTGTTAAACCCGGTAAACCTTTAACCGTCGCCAGATTTCCCAACGCCCAGCGCCCTGTCCTATACTTCGGTCTACCGGGAAATCCAGTTTCCTCTTTGGTAAGTTTTTGGCGATTTGTGCAGCCAGCCGTGAGAAAACTTGCCGGTCTTGCTGATGGCTGGGAGCCAAAGTTTGTACAAGCGCGATCGCATCACGATTTGCGCTCAGATGGCAAGCGAGAAAGCTACCTTTGGGGCAAAATGAATTTAGTAAACGGTGCCTACGAATTTCATTTGGCTGGCGGGAGTCACAGTTCGGGTAATTTAATTAATCTAGCTCAAACCAATGGTCTCGCTGTTTTACCAGTTGGTCAAACCTTCATTCCAGTGGGAGAGCCGGTGCAAGTTTTACCGATTGGCTAACCTAAAAAATCAGTGGTAAAAGTTTTTAAGTCAGGACTTACGCAAAGCTTATACATATAGCGTTCTTGTCGGTTCAATCCCCCTGTGGTTGCCCTCAGATGTGGTGCTATTGCGTAAGTCGTGTAAGTTTTGAGTTTTGAATTACAGAACTTTCTTCTCACTCAAAACTCATCACTCTCCTTCCCCATTTCCGATTACCAAAAACCTCTTTTGCCAGTGGGTAAAACGGTTGCCCAATTCGTTTTTGCCTGCGCCAGCTGTTCCTCGCTAACTTTTGCACCCGTGAGATTAGCGCCACACAAATTTGCGCCTCGGAGATTCGCATGATTGAGATAGGCAAAGCTCAAATCTGCACCGCGTAGGTCAGCTCCTTCCAAATTCGCCGTGCTAAAGTAAGCCCTGCCCAGATTTGCCTCCTTCAGAATTGCCCCAACTAAACTCGCTCTGCCAAAATCAGCACTTGTCAGGTCAGCTCCCTGAAGGTTAGTTTTATTCAACTTAGCCTGATGAAAAATGCCTCCCGATAGGTTAACCCGTTGCAGATTCAGCAAACTTAAATCTTGAGAGGCAAAGTCTCGTCTGCCTTTGGTGTAGGCAGTTAACACGCCGACGGCATCCAACTTGGCAGGAACTTTTGGCTTGGAATTGCCGCTAGAACCGCTATTTTTGAGCATCGTCGGCGGATAACCAGAGCCGGTAGCAGCACCTGGTTTGTACATACTTCCCCCGGTTTGCGGTCCCGTCATTCCTAACTTTTCTCGACGCGCTCGAATTGCCATCGCCAGACGTTCTGAGGCTGAGGTGCCAACCGAAGGGGTTGAGGAGAGAGTTGGGCTGCTTAAGTCTCCAGAGTTGTAGCGATTGCCCGTTTGTGGTGGTCGCTGCGAGTTATTGGGTTTAGTCGTTAAGCCTTGCTCCAAGCTGTCGAGATACGGTTCAAGGTCAAGCGCTCTCAAGACTTCCTCAGTAGACTGATAGCGATGACGAACCGAAACCTCCAGCAATTTTTTGAGAACATCGGCAAAATGATCGCTGATCTGAAGCTGCTTTCGCCAGAGCATTTCCCCTGTTGACGGGTTGTAATCTAAGTCTTTTGGCGATTTTCCAGTCAGCAGATAAACGCAAGTGACCCCCAATGCATACAGATCGCTAGCATAAACCGGGCGCATTGCCATCTGTTCGGGTGGGGCAAATCCGGGTGTCCCAATCGCGTAAGCCGTCAAAGCGGTTTGCTCGGAGCTACTGCTTGCCGTTGTCGGATTGACTTGGTTTTTCACCGCTCCAAAGTCAATCAGAACCAGTTTGCGGTCTTGTTCGCGGCGAATCAAGTTAGCTGGTTTGATGTCCCGGTGAATCACCTGCTGGCTGTGGATGTAATGCAGAACGGGCAAAATTTCGCTTAAGAATTGCTTGACTCCGGCTTCGCTTAGAGGACCCGCTCCTTTCACCTCCTGCTGTAGCGTCAAGCCGCTGATATACTCTTGCACAAGGTAAAACTGCTGATTGTCTTCAAAGTAATCCAACAGCCGTGGCACCTGGGGATGATTGCCAATCTTTCCCAAGGTTCTCGCTTCTCTTTCAAATAGATCGCGTGCCATTTGTAAAACGTGGGCTACAGTCGTTGCCGGTCTTAGTTGCTTGATCACGCAACTCGGCTCCCCAGGCAGAGACTCATCTTCAGCTAAAAAGGTCGCTCCAAAACCTCCTTGTCCCAGCGCTTTACTGACTCGATAGCGCTTTCGCAATAGGAGTTCGGAGCCACAGGCCCGACAAACTTCGGCGTGGTCGTGGTTTTGCGGATTTGGACAGGCGGGATTGAGGCAGTAGCTCATTCAGACTCACCGGGACGCTGCAACCGGATATTGCTACCCTAACTTTAATTATCGAGGCATTAATAAACAATAAGCATGGTACATTTACGGACAATTCTTTAAAGAGTTGCTAAAGACGATTAATCTTTGCTTAAAGAATTGAAAAACGATGTACTCCTGCAAATGCCAAGATTTTTCTCGAACATTGCAGTATAGATGGTATTAAATTGTCATCAAACAACTGGCGAACAGAAGAAGCGGATCGGGATTAAGCACAAAAATTGTTTCCATCTCTTTGATAGCACATCCGGAAGCGCTAGATGTGATTGGTGTTACCCCTGAAACTCTGATTACATCTGGAAGTGAGGGCAAAACTTGGGAAGAACAAAGGGGCAAAGATGCTGAGGGGCGCTGGTGCTAAGGAACACGCTCACCGGGAGAGGCGATCGCATTCACCCTCCCAGAAGGCTTCGTCTGCGTGTGCCATCTTTGGTACCCACTCGCCGCCGGACAAGCTTCACCTGTACAAAACGGTAAAATGATCGGGCTGAGGTAAGTAAAAGCTTAAGCGTAGATGCGTATTTCTCTGAACTGGCTACAAGAATTGGTTGACTTGAGGATGACTCCGGCGGAGTTGGCGCACACGCTAACAATGGCTGGGTTTGAAGTAGAAGATATTGAAGACCGTCGCACTTGGGCAGATGGGGTGGTGGTGGGGAAAGTTCTAGAGATTCAACCCCATCCGAACGCGGATAAGCTCAGGGTCTGTACGGTCGATGTGGGGGCAACGTCTCCGTTGAATATTGTCTGTGGGGCATCCAATGCCAGAGCAGATATTTATGTGCCTGTCGCCACCATCGGGACTTATCTGCCTGCTGTTGAGCTGAAAATTAAACCGGCTAAACTCCGGGGCGTTCCTTCTGAGGGGATGATTTGCTCTTTAGCTGAATTAGGTTTGGCAAAAGAGTCCGCAGGAATTCATATCTTTGGGCAGGAAAATCTGCAACTGGGTAGCGATGCGCGATCGCTCCTGGGCTTAGATGATGTGATTTTAGACTTGACATCTACAGCAAATCGTGCTGATGCTTTGAGTATGGTCGGCGTAGCACGGGAAGTCTCGGCGCTGACGGGTGCGGCGCTGCGACTTCCACAAGCCCCAGAAGTGTCAATCCCGACGGGGAATGGCGGTTTGAAGTTGCGAATTGCTTCTGGTCAAGCTTGTCCGGCTTATATCGGGACGGGAATCGAAAAAGTCAAAATTGCGCCTTCTCCGGCATGGTTGCAGGGGCGATTACAAGCCGCTGGAGTGCGACCCATTAACAATGTGGTAGATATTACCAACTATATTTTGCTGGAATGGGGTCAGCCGCTGCACGCTTTTGACCGCGATCGCTTGCAATCTTTGGCAAGTGGTGGAGGCGGAGGAACCTCACCGCTACAGATTGGGGTTCGCTTTGCCAATACTGGGGAATCCCTAAAAACGCTCGACGGTCAAACCCGCACCTTGCAACCCCAAAATCTGCTGATTACTGCCAACGACCAGCCAGTGGCACTAGCTGGAGTCATGGGCGGTGAAGAAACAGAAGTTTATGAGGGGACTGAAAATTTAATTTTAGAAGCCGCTTTGTTCGACCCGGTGGCAATCCGCCGGTCGGCACGCAGTCAAAATTTAAGGACAGAAGCCTCTGGACGCTACGAGCGGGGCGTCAATCAGGCAGAATTGGGAATTGCTTGTCAACGAGCGATCGCGCTGCTCTCGGAGTTCGCAGGTGGCACTCCCGTGGCACAGGAAATTGCCGATACAAGACCCGACCCCTCAACCTGGAGTCGCTCGATTGAACTGCGTCTAGACCGGGTAAACCACGTTTTAGGTCCGGTAGAGTTGGGAGATGCCACGGGGGAAGTTCACGCTGAAGATGTTGAGCGCATCCTAACTGCACTGGGGTGTCAGCTACAGCAAGTGACGAAAAAGGATGAAAGCAAAACGAGGAAGGATGAAGAAGATTCTAAGCTTCATTCTTCCGAATCCCTGATGTGGACGGTGAAAGTACCGCCCTATCGCTACCGAGACTTGGAGCGAGAAATTGATTTAATTGAAGAAGTTGCTCGCCTCTACGGCTACAACAAATTCTGCGACACCCTACCAGACAAGACTGAACCTGGGTATCTTTCTGTCGATCAGATGCTGATGCGCCAGATGAGGGAAGCTTTTCGGGCAGCAGGATTGACAGAAGTCATGCACTACTCTTACTCAGTAGCGAAAAGCAAGAACGATACAGAAGTAGCGATCGCTAATCCCATGTTTGCAGAATATTCATCTCTGCGAACTGAGCTGATCTCCGGCTTGATTGACGCCTTCCAGTACAACTTAGAACAAGGCAACGGCCCGTTGAACGGGTTTGAAATGGGTCGGATCTTCTGGCGGGAAGAGGATGGACTTATCGAAGCTGATTCCGTTGCTGGAATTTTAGGTGGAGACTCATGCACCCAAGGCACTTGGACGCGAGGCGGGAAGCCACAACCAATGACTTGGTTTGAAGCTAAAGGAGCGTTGCAAAGCGTGTTTGAGCAACTCAGCCTGCCAGTAGAATATCAACCAGACCGCCGCGACCCACGCCTGCATCCCGGACGCACGGCTTCTTTGTGGGTGCAGGGAAACCGATTGGGCACGTTTGGGCAACTCCATCCCCAACTACGGCAAGAACGGGACTTGCCTGATGAAGTCTACGTTTTCGAGCTGGATTTGGATGTTGTTTTGGATTACCTGGATGCAGAGGAAAACCGGACGCCCTTGTTCAAGCCTTACTCTACTTTCCCAGCATCAAGTCGGGATCTGGCTTTGTTCGCCTCGATTCAGGTTTCTGTCTCAGAATTGAAACGAGCGATCGCTAAAGCTGCCGTTGCGGGCAACCACAAGGGTACATCCCTACTAGAATCGGTCGAGTTGTTTGATGAATATCAAGGGAAAAATGTCCCAGAAGGACAGCGCAGCTTAGCGTTTCGCTTAGTTTACCGAGAAAGCGATCGCACTCTTACCGATGAAGATGTCGAGCCAGTGCATCAAAAAGTCCGCGAAGCTCTCGTCGAAAAATTCGGCGTTAATCTGAGAAGTTAAATCAAGTGTTGAGTGTTGAATTTAACACTCAACACTCAACACTTTACTGCGATTAGCCATGCCTAAATACATAATGTGGGGAAGCTATTGCGAGGATGTTTTAGACAAGCGATCGCCCTACCGGCAAGCGCATCTAGACGGTCTTGCTGCTCAAAAAGAAGCTGGTGTTCTGATTACCATTGGCCCGACGAAGGATATCTCTAAAGTCTTCGGCATCTACGAAGCGGAAGATGAAGCCGCCGTGCGCCAGTTGATTGAAGCCGACCCTTACTGGCAAAACGGCATCTGGACTGAATATGAACTCAAAGAGTGGATTCAAGCCATCTAATCCCACTAATCAAGCGCATCTCAATCGGGCAGATTTACCCTCCTCAATTCCCCTAAAAAACAGGGGAATTAGGATTTCTCCCTCTCCATACTCAGGTGGAGCCAGTCGCACAACCGCCGCTAGTTGCCATTGCCGATAGAATCTTGAGCATAAAATAAAGAAATCACCGTTAAATTGCCCCTGGCGGAGAGGGTTATGGTAGAAACCATTGACTGATATGGAACGCTTTCTCTACGATATCGAGCGTCACCTGCGGGCAATGCCCAAACCCTGTCGGTTGATTACAGATTCTCTCACCCCGCTTGCTGTCCAGTATGCTCCGGATGAGTTCATCACCTTCATCGAACGCAAGAACCGTCTGCTGCGGCAACTTGATGTAGCATTATTTGACACGATTCTTCCCAAAACGCTCAATGAGAGCATTCTTTACAGCCTGCTCAATAGTTACGATGTAGTTCTGGATGTGTACGTTCCGAACTGGGGTGAGATGGATATGACGGGTCAAGGTTTTCGGGTACTTCAAGCCCGTAAATCTAGAGGCACTCACGCTGACACCCGCCCCTATCCCTACACGATTCGCTCGCGGCAAGGGAGGCGAGCGTCCAAGAAGGCTTCTACGGAGAAATTTAAATTTATCAGGACTTACGCACTGAAAGCTTGAACCCCCGACGCAAGCGGGTTATGACCAGCCAGAGGATCTGCTGCGCGATGCCGATATCGCCATGTATCGAGCTAAGGCATTGGGGAAGGCTCGTTATGAGGTCTTCGATAAAAATATGCACGCTCGTGCAGTGGCTCTCCTGCAGTTAGAAACCGATTTGCAACGAGCGATCGAACGAGGGGAGTTTTTACTTCACTATCAACCGATTGTATGCCTAAAAACCAACCAGATTGTTAGTTTTGAAGCGCTATTACGTTGGCAACATCCAGAACGCGGTTTTGTTTCTCCGGGAGAGTTTATTGCGGTTGCAGAAGAAACCGCAATGATTACTCGGATTGGCTGGTGGGTACTGCGCGAAGCTTGTGCCCAATTGCGCGAATGGCAGACGCAATTTCCGAGTTCCATCCCTTTGAGTATCGTGCTGTGAATCTTTCGGGCAAACAGTTTTCTCAACCAGATTTAGTGGAACGTATCGCTGAAATTTTTGCGGAAACTGGCGTGGATGCTAGCAGTTTAAAACTAGAGATTACCGAAAGCGCCATTATGGAAAATGTGGAATCTGCGTCGGCGATGCTTTGGCGACTGAGAAAGCTGGGCGTTCAGTTGTATATGGATGACTTTGGGACGGGTTATTCATCCTTAAGTTATTTGCGTCGTTTTCCAATCGATAAGCTAAAAATTGACCGCTCCTTCGTCAGCCAGATGACAGTGGATAATGAGAGTCTGGAGATTGTCCGGACAATCGTGATGCTGGCTCACAATTTCGGAATGAATGCGATAGCGTTGCGCCGACCTGTCGGTTCGCAGAGGGTGTGGAAACCGTAGAGCAACTCGCTCAACTGCGATAGCGCGTTGCGCCGACCTGTCGGTTCGCTCATCTTGCGAATACGCGCAAGGATATTTCTTCTCTAAGCCTGTTGATGCTGAGACTGCGCGATCGCGCGTTGCGCCGACCTGTCGGTTCGCTCATCGCCAGCTAAAACACTCATTTATGCATCCAATTCGCAAGTCTTGAATTTACTCATTTTTGACAACTCAACTTTAGCTATTTGAAGATAAGTGTTTAAAGATTTAGCGAGAAAAATCAGCATCGGGAAGAAGGCTAGATTAGGTTCTTGTGCTGTATTTGGTTCAAGTGAAAAACGCTATCGATTTCTCTACTAATTTTCTAACTACTAACTGTTAAAACATTCGTAGATTCTGGTTGCAGCAATCCTGTCAAAAGCGACGCCGGACGCTGGCTGTAAGGCCAAGCAAAGGCATGGCGGAAAGCTGCCTCCTGACAAGCTTGCAACTGTTCAAAATCAATAATGTCCAGCGTCAGCAGATTTTCATACTCAAAGGGCAGACGCACATTGTGCAACCCAGCATTATCGGTGCAGATGGCAATATCTACACCCGCTTCAAAACAGCGGTCAAACACCAGTTTGAGTTGACACATATCTTCCAGCGTTCCTGTTTTTAGGTACGTGGTGGGACATACTTCTAAACACTGATTTCGTTGAGCCAATTGTGTTAATAATTCTGGATATAGCAGGGGAATCTGGATGCCATGACCGATTCGCATCAGATACGGCAGCAGTTCCGGATAACAGCCAGAAGGGGTTTCGTAGAGATGACCCGTGGTTTTGATGCCGAGCGATCGCGCATCCTTGTACAATTGAACAAACTCATCTAAACGCTGGGAAATTTGGGCATCTCCCCCCGCCATGTCCACGGCGCAGACATATTCCTTCTTCTGTGCTGCCAAATCAACAATCGCCCGGTTCACCTCATAAGGTAGCCGCGAGTGCATACACAGGATTTGGCTGGTTACAATCGGATACTCAGGCACCCGACTGGCTTTGCCGACAATGTCTACAATCGTCGCCATTTGGTCAATTCTTTCTGATTGGCTTAAATGCTCGGACGTTCGCAAATATGGTGTATATCGCAACTCCAAATAAGCCAAATTCTCAAAGATATAAGCACCCCGAATCAGCCGATAGATGAAGTAGGGCAAAGTTTCTGCCGTTTGCGTACTTTCCACCAGCGTATGTAGTTCTAAATACTCATCCAGCGTGTTGCGGGGTCGCGTGTAAAATTCTTCAAATTCTGGATAGTTCGGAAATCGTTGAGCCAGCTCAGAATCGCTGCGATGGAAATACCGCCAAAGAATGCGAGGCACAACAGAACCGCCTAGATGGCGATGTAATTCAGCATATAAAGACACAGGAACCTCTTTTGGGTAGTTGTTAGTTATTTGGTAAGGGCACGGCGTGCCCTTACCCCTACCGAAGCTGCGAATTGTTAATCAAAGTTGACAGCGGTAGCACCATCTGTTAATAATTGTAATTTGTGAAAACTCTAGCTCTTTTAATAAACCCTTGGCTAACGTAGTTGTGATCGGTGCCCAGTGGGGCGATGAAGGCAAAGGAAAAATAACTGATTTACTTAGCAAATCAGCGGATGTCGTAGTACGTTACCAAGGGGGTGTCAACGCTGGGCACACCGTCGTGGTGCAAGGGCAGACCTTTAAACTGCACCTGATTCCCTCTGGAATTTTATATCCGGACACCGAGTGCATTATTGGTTGTGGGACGGTCATCGATCCGCAGATTCTGATTGAAGAACTGGATCAATTAGAAGCTCTGAAGATATCCACCCACAATCTGCTGATCTCTCAGAATGCCCACGTCACAATGCCCTACCACAGGTTAATTGACCAGGCATCCGAGGAGCGACGCGGTAGCTATAAAATCGGTACCACCGGACGCGGCATTGGCCCCACTTATGCAGATAAGTCGGAGCGAACCGGCATTCGGATCTTAGACTTGATGGATACCGATGGGTTGCGCGAACAGGTGCGATGGACGATCGATTATAAAAACGTCATTTTAGAAAAGCTTTACAACTTACCGCCTTTGGATGCAGAAAGCGTAATCGAGCAGTACCTGGAGTACGCCGAGCGTTTGCGTCCCCATATAGTGGACAGTTCCCTAAAGATTTACGACGCCATTGGGCGACGGCGCAATGTTTTGTTTGAGGGTGCCCAAGGAACGCTCTTAGACTTGGATCACGGAACCTATCCTTACGTCACCTCCTCAAACCCAGTCGCCGGGGGAGCTTGCGTGGGTGCTGGGGTGGGACCAACGATGATCGACCGCGTGATTGGGGTGGCTAAAGCGTACACGACGCGGGTAGGAGAAGGGCCATTTCCCACCGAACAGAATGGCAGCGTCGGAGAAATGTTGTGCGATCGCGGGGCGGAATTTGGCACCACGACGGGGCGCAAGCGCCGCTGTGGCTGGTTTGATGCGGTGATCGGTCGTTATGCCGTGCGGATTAACGGTCTTGACTGTCTGGCGATCACCAAACTAGATGTTCTCGACGAACTAGAGGAAATTAAAGTCTGCGTTGCCTACGAAATTGATGGCGATCGCACCGAAGACTTCCCCACCAACTCTCGGCAATTTTCCCGCTGTCAGCCGATTTACAAGACTCTGTCCGGATGGAAACAATCCACTGCTGACTGCCGCACCCTGGAAGACTTACCCCAGCAGGCGTTGGATTATCTCAAGTTTCTCGCAGAGTTGATGGATGTCCCAATTGCGATCGTCTCCCTCGGTGCCAGCCGCGATCAAACGATTATAGTAGAAGATCCGATCCACGGCCCCAAGCGGGCGCTATTGCACGCCAACGGCACGCCGATAACATCACATCGGTAATAGAAAGTTTTGGGTGTTGAGTGTTGAATTAAGTATTCTTTACTCAAAATTCAAAACGCGCTACGCGCCACTACGAAGAGCAAAACTCTCTATCTACAACCGCAACACTATTAGCAACTCACAAACAACAAAGATGGAACATACAGTTGAATGTCAAAAGCGACCTGAAGGCAGCAAGCCGAATGCCCTTCGCCGCAGTGGATTAGTCCCAGCCGTTTTATACGGGCACCAAGGAACTGAATCAATTGAGCTGACTTTGGAAGCCAAAAAAGCTGAAACTTTACTCAAAGGTGCTTCCGTTAATAACACCTTGATTCAGCTCAACATTCCTGACATTTCTTGGAGTGGTAAAACACTGCTCAAAGAAGTGCAGACGCATCCTTGGAAAAAAACCTCCCTGTATCACCTCAGCTTTTTTGCTGTCGCGGCTCATGGCGACCTGGATGTGCAAGTGCCCCTACATTATGTGGGAGAGGCATACGGTGTTAAGCAAGACGGCGGCGTATTAGACCCCGTACTCACGGAACTTCAGGTGCGATGTGCGCCTGAAAGCATCCCAGATTCCATTGAGATTGATGTCTCTAATTTGCGTATAGGGGATAAGCTGCATATCAGCGAACTCGTTCTACCGCCGGGAGTGACAGCGCTTGGTGAGCCAGATCAAGTGACTGTAAGTGTCCTCCAACCTCGCGTCGAGGCTGAAGATACAGAAACTGAATCGGCAGATGTTGTATCCGAACCTGCATGAGGCGATAGCGAAGCGCTGACTTTTCAGTTCGCACGAAGCGCCAGTTTGTTTCTCATTGCCTTTAAGACCAGGGGTTAAGCCCCTGGCTTTTTTTTAACCGCAAAGACGCTATAAAACGCAAAGAATATGACAGAAGCTTCTTTTCCTCCTTTAATTCAGCAGATGTTGCAGCCGAGTTTTTATCCTCATTCGGTGACGCAACCAATTGAGCTGATTCAGACACACGTTTCTTATGTGTTGTTGACGGGTGATTTTGTTTATAAAGTTAAAAAGCCGATGAATTTTGGCTTCTTAAACTATTCAACGTTAGAGCTAAGGCAGCATTTTTGTAATGAAGAAATCCGGCTGAATCAGCGCGGTGCATCGGAAATTTATTTAGAAATTTTGCCCATTACTCAGACAGACGACCAATTTCATCTAAGTGGTACGGGTGAGCCAGTAGAATATGTGCTGAAAATGCGCCAGTTTCCCCAAGATGGCTTATTCAGCAACCTGTTTGAGCAAGACTTGCTGACGGAAAAACTCATGGAGGATTTGGGACGGGTTGTTGCCAAATTTCATGAAAAAGCGCAGACGGATGACTATATTCGTAAATTTGGTGAAGTGGCTCAAGTTCGAGATGCCATTGATGAAAATTATCGGCAAACTGAAAAATATATCGGTGGACCGCAAACTCAGGAACATTACGAGAAAACTAGGCAGTATACAGACTCTTTCTTTGCTGATAGAGAGGAGTTATTTAAAAGCAGAATTCAAAATAATTGGATTCGGGAATGCCACGGGGATTTGCATCTGAGAAATATTTGCCTCTGGCAAGACAAGATTCTGCTATTTGATTGCATTGAATTTAACGAGCCATTTCGCTTTGTCGATGTTATGTTTGACATTGCCTATGCAGTGATGGATATGGATGCGCGATCGCGTCCAGACCTCGGCAATGCCTATTTGAATACTTATGTCGAGCAGATGGGAGATTGGGAGGGGTTGCAGGTGCTGCCTTTGTACTTGAGCCGTCAAGCTTATGTACGGGCGAAGGTGACTTCTTTCTTGTTGGACGATCCTGCTGTTCCCGCAGCGGATAAGGAAAAAGCCGCCGCCACTGCTGCCCAATATTACCAACTGGCGTGGGAATACACGCGATCGCCGTCTCCGGCGGATGCTGCTCTAGGCTCCTCGCCGTCTCCGGCGGATGCTGCTGTTAGCGGTTCCTCGCGCCAAGGAAAGCTGTTTTTGATGTCTGGTCTATCGGGTTCTGGAAAGAGTACGGTAGCGCGACTCCAGGCGCGACGCTTGGGGGCAATTCACATCCGTTCGGATGCGCTGCGGAAACATTTAGGAGGCATTCCCTTGGAACAACAGGGGGGGGCAGACCTTTATTCCGATGAGATGACCCAGAAGACTTACAGCCGGTTGTTGGAATTGGGGATAATGCTGACAAGCCAGGGTTGGTCGGTGATTTTAGATGCGAAGTACGATCGGCAGAAGTTGAGAGAAGATGCGATCGCTCAAGCCACTGCTCACCAAATCCCTTTGCAAATCCTCCACTGCACCGCACCGATGGAAGTTTGCAAGGATCGCCTCTCCTCCCGTACTGGCGATGTCTCTGATGCCACCGTTGACCTATTGGCTAAGCAACAAGCCGCTGCTGAACCTTTTACCCAGTCGGAACAACCCTACGTGAAAACTTTAGACACTACTCAAGATTGGGAGTCACAATTAAATAGCTAATCGAAGACTGGCTAATTGAAGGATTGTTCAACCACTCTTCGATTAGCGACTCTTCGATTAGCCAGACACTTATGACTGACAAAAACACTGGGTTCAGATCGCTTGGACTCTCAAATGGGTTCTCCGCTGGGTTGAAGTACTGGTTGTTTTTTCTGATTTGCTTTGTAATGCTGGGGTATCGGGTACCCTTGAGCATCTTTCTTGGGGCCGTTGGGGGTTTTGCGGGGGCATGGGTGGTTGCCTGGTCAAAAGCCAAAGATGAACCACGACAGCTACGTTCTGAGGAGACTAAAGAAGTTTCCAGTGGGCTGAATAGGAATAGTTCGGCAAACAGAAAACGCTATGGTAAACCCAAAAAATCATATCGTGGCTTGAGTGGTCGCCGCGACCGGGGCAACAAAGAAAATAACCAACAAGATAATACAGAATACAACACAGAAGATAACCGGGAAGACAACACAGAAGATAACCGGGAAGAATAATCCTGCTAGGGATGGAAAGCCGAGGCGCAAAGGGGGAGACAGGGAGTTATACCACTTTAGATTTTGGATTTTAGATTTTGGATGGCACAAGTCTTGTCAGTAGACACTTCCAGCAATTTATTTGTGGCAACCTTAAGCTGAAATGGTCAGGACTTACGCAAAGTTTATACCTATAGCGTTTTGTAGGGGCAGTTCCCCTGTGGTTGCCCCTAGATGTGGTGACGTTGCGTAAGTCCTGATGGTATAGCAATTAGCTTTTTCCCAATTACCCATTACCTTTTTCTATGTTTTTGTTTCTCTCAAAACTGCTACCGCTATTCATCTATCCCTTGGGTCTTGCCTGCGTGCTGATGATTGTGGCACTGGTATTGCTGTGGAAACGTCCTCGTTGGGCAGCGGTGCCGATTGTTCTGGCATTGATTGCCTTGTTGGCGGGTAGTAATGGCTGGGTGGAGAACTCGTTATTGCGATCGCTAGAATGGCAAAATCTCCCACCGGCAGAACTCCCAACTGCCGAGGCAATTGTCATCTTGGGTGGTGCCACGAAATCGGCTTCGCCGCCGCGACCGAGTGTGGATTTGAGCGAAGAGGGCGATCGCGTCTTCTATGGTGCCCAGTTATACCGCGAAGGCAAAGCTCCCCTCGTGATTGCCAGCGGCGGACGCATCGACTGGCGGGGCAGTGGGGCACCGGAATCTGCGGATATGGCTGTAATTTTGGAAACATTAGGCGTCCCTAAATCTGCCATTCTTCAAGATCCTAGCTCTTTCAACACTTATGAAAATGCGGTGAATGTGGGGCAAATCTTAGAAAAGCAGGGAATTCGCCGAGTGTTATTAGTGACTTCGGCAATGCATATGCCGCGATCGCTCTTGATTTTCAAGCGTCAGGGGATTCAAGCGATCGCAGCACCCACCGACTTTTTGGTGACAGAAGCAGACTTCCTCGAACTCAACAGCAGCCTGCAAGCTCGGATACTGAATGTTTTACCAGATGCCGAGCGGTTACACAAGTCAACCAGAGCTTTAAAAGAATACATTGGAACAGGGATCTATCGCCTTAAAGGCTGGCTTTAAAAAGTTTAGACAGTAGTTTGAAGCGATTATTCTTCCAACCTTCAACCTTCAACCTTCAAAAATGCCCAAAGAATTCCCACACTTTATTCCAGCGCCTCCACGCGCAGCGGAAATCTTTGCCACCTACCAAATGACTCATGCCTTTTACCGGGAAGCCGAGTACCGAAAGGAACTTGAGCGTTACTGCCAGTGGTATCAAATGACAGCGGAAGCTAATCGGCAAGAGTTGCAGAGAATGCGGGGTGACATCAATATATTTGGCTGGTTTAATCGCGGTAGGCGATGATAGTCAATGGCGAGATAGCTAATAGCGAATATGAGCCATTGA
This sequence comes from Coleofasciculus sp. H7-1, assembly GCF_057473865.1. NCBI lineage: Bacteria > Bacillati > Cyanobacteriota > Cyanophyceae > Coleofasciculales > Coleofasciculaceae > Coleofasciculus > Coleofasciculus sp. H7-1. The sequence goes on along the minus strand of NZ_JBYCCT010000077.1, from coordinate 36,547 downwards.
CAACTTGCCTAATTTAAAGCTTCTAGCTCATCCTCGCGGAAGTGACCTTTAAATTTTTTGTCAAACTGGACAAAAACTGGAAGGTTGGCGCTGACGGGTCTGCCTTGCCATTCGTGAACGATTGCTACTACTTCTCCTTCCCGATCCTTGACATCAAAAGGCTTACCCTTATTTTCAGGATGGTGGTAAACAATCACAGATTTGATAACGCGGACGCGATCGCCTACTTTCATTTCTTGATCTCCGGTTGGGTATCTGAGTCAAACTGGTACAGCCTTCTTTTGAGGAATGACTGCTTCCACCAAGCGTGAGCTGGGAGCGTTGCCTATCAAGACGCTTGGCTCTTACCAGTACCCAAGCATTGTGCTATTTTGAACAACCTTAATATTCTTGCACAGGACGGTAACTTCCTCTTTATCGACTTGGAGGGGGTACTGACGGAACTGGCGACGCCGAATTTACTGGAGGTGGCGGCACTGCTGTGGATGGAGACGGAGAGTTCTGCGGCGATGGCGGCACACTGAAAGCGGGAGATGGAGAATTTTCGGGGACTGACACTGGCAAGGGTGTGGGATTGAACAAGCGATCGCGTATTTGCTGTAACCCTTGAGGATTGTATTTCCACCAAGCATATAACCCAGCAGCACTACCCCCCATCAGCAGCAGCAATCCCAGTGCTACGACCAACCCTTTCCCTCGGCGCAGTCGGTTTGGCTTTGCCGGAACGATCTCGACCGGCACCGCTTCAATATACTTCACGGTTTCAGCGAGTTCGGTTTGCAGGCTAGCTTTCGGTATCAAGCTGAGATTCCCGATCTCGCCAAAATTGAGTAGCACCGGATACTCTGGGGAAACGCGGCAGTAAGTAATCACGACTGAAGTATTATCGTAACCGTTCTTCTGATTCGCTAAGTCAATCCAGGACTGGACTGCCGCCTCTAGGGGAATTTTAGCCTGAAGCACCGGCTCTACATAATCCGCCCAGGATTGCTCAACCCAGTTATTGTCGCTCAGACCATCAGAACACAGCAGCAGCAGTCCGTCTTCTTCCACAATGAAGCGTTGCACATTCGGACGAAGAAACTCGGCATCCCTCGTGCCTAGCGCTTGGGTGAGTGCCCCCGCATCGGGTCGCTGCAATGCCTCGCGGTAGAGACTGCGCCCCATTCGCACTTCCCTTGCCGCAACGTCATCGTCTACTGTCAGCAGCTGGCAGGAATGGGGGGTAATCCAGTAGGCGCGGCTATCCCCAACATGGGCGATATAGAGTTCGTGGGCATTCCCCAAATCAGAATTAGCCGTCGTCACCTTCTGGGGCAGCTGGAGAGCCATTACTAGCGTCGTTCCCATCCGTCGCCTGGACTCTCGTCCTTGTTCGTCATTTCGGGCACAAATTAGGTTATTTACCACCCGAATACTTGCCGCTAGTTGCTCTTTCACCAGTTCCGGCGGCACGATTTCCGTTTGCTCTGCCACTTCAGCCAAAAGCGCCCGCACTTGCAGTTTCAGGGATTGTACTGCTAGCTGGCTGGCAACTTCTCCACCTTCATGACCGCCAATCCCATCGCAAACGATGCTCAAGTGGGGAATCAACGGGTCAGTTGTTTGGGTGAAGTCTGCTGCTAGCAAATCCCGCGCGGTGGGATAGCAGGTGTCTTCGTTGTGATCGTGTTGGGGACCTGTATCTGTGGCACCGGCAACCCGCAAGCGCAAGGGGAGTTCCGCTGCCTGCTCTAGTAATAGCTGATTCAGCCGTTCGGCGATCGCGCTTTCGGTCACATCTTCGGCTTGCATCTGTTCGCAAATTTCTAAAAGCGGCGTCACTACTGATGTCTGTATTAATCGACACCAACTGGCTAGAACAACGCCCAGATCCCGGAGACTTGGCCCAAACCCCACAACCATTTGTTCCCCGGTCGGTTCCGCTAAGGCGTGAGCGGCAAAAGGCTCAAGGCTCAAGGTGAGAGGCAGAAATTTTTTCTCTCGCCGACTTCTTCCGGCTTGCCTGCGGTCGGAAACCCCATTCCCGTTGTTTGTATGGGCAACTCCGATATCTGGGTCGGTGACGGGATCGGCGTAAAGTTCCAACAACCGTAACCGCCACCCTTCCACTCGGAGATTGTCAGCAACTAAAAGGCTAGAAGCTACCCCAAATTCCGCAAGCGGCGTCCAAAGTTCCAGAATTTGCCACAGCCAGTAAATCTGGCGGACTGCCGATGCTTGCGGCAATACGTCCAAAATGGAAGGCAATAGCTTGCCTGTGGCATCCAGTGGGACATTTTCTAGCAACAGAATCTCCGTCGGGGATGGAGAATTTCCCAGCAACGCATATCCATATACTTCGGGGAGATGAAAGCGCTCTTGATACAAGCGCAGGTAAGGGTAAAGATTGTCTGGCAACTGTTCGGGAATCTGAGGCGGCAGTATCGGTTGAGTATCCAACCAAATTTGAGGTGCAACAACCTGATATCTGTCTTGCACGAATTCTCCGACAGGGAGCATTGCGGCAACTGAGCCAGTTGCCCAAAGATAGCGATCGCTCTTCAACTGGGAACTGTTCATAAACTGAAATTTTTATAAAAAAGCTTCCAAGAGATTCTTAAGGAAAAATTCCACTGGGTTCTGGGAAATTTATAGATGAAATGTTGTAGTCAACAAAAAGGCAAGATGCCTTCCCAATCCGGCGCTGGCTTTCATTGGAATAGTTCATCTTACCTTGATAACTATCCTTACTGGGATATCAAGAAGGGATTGAGTTTTATGACGATTTGGTTTCTAGCAGGGTTGTTTGATTCTCCTTTACTCATCCAGCTGGCGATCCAGTCTTTCGGATTCAGCCCGACTTTGTTGTGGTTACTGGTAGGGACGATCCTTTGCTTGGTAGAGCTAGTTGTGCCAACAGCTTTTACCTCTTTCATGATGGGAATCAGCGCCTTCGTGGTGGCACTGTTGGTGATGCTGCTCCCATTACCGGCGGCTTTACAGGTGGTGCTTTGGTTAGTGTTTTCCATTGCTTTGATTTACTTCAGCCATCGCTTGATGCCGAGGCGAAAGGTGTCTTCGATTGAAGATGCCACCGAGGGTCAGACTTTAACAGAGATTTTGCCAGGAGAGATGGGGCGGGTACTCTACGAAGGAAATTCTTGGAGGGCACGGTGTGAAGATGAGAAACTAGCGATCGCTCCCAATCAAAGAGTGTACGTCGTCAGACGGGAAGGCACAACTCTGATCGTGCTGCCAGAACACCTATTGAAATCCTAATCCTAGGGTTTATCAATCTGCAATATTGTAAAAACGAGGTTCACAATGGAAGGATTTTTTGGGTTACTAATTGCTTTAGTTTTGGGCGGATCTGCCCTCTCAGGCGTCAAGGTGGTTACTCAAGGAAACGAAGCTTTAGTCGAAACTTTAGGTAAATATAGCGGCAAGAAACTAAAACCCGGTCTGAATTTCGTGATCCCAGTTTACGAAAGAGTCGCTTTCCAAGCAACCGTCCGGGAAAGAGTTCTAGATATTGCTCCCCAACAATGTATCACCCGCGACAACGTTTCGATTACCGCTGATGCGGTCGTGTACTGGCGCATTCTGGATTTGGAGAAAGCCTACTACAAAGTGGAAAATCTCCAGTCAGCAATGGTAAATTTGGTGCTGACGCAGATTCGAGCCGAAATGGGCAAGCTGGAACTAGATGAAACCTTTACTGCCCGGACTCAAATTAACGAACTTTTGCTCAGAGAACTGGACGAATCTACCGATCCTTGGGGAGTAAAGGTCACGCGGGTAGAACTGCGAGATATCGTTCCTTCCAGGGCTGTGCAAGAATCGATGGAATTGCAGATGTCGGCGGAACGTCGCAAGCGGGCGGCAATTCTCACCTCCGAGGGCGAACGCGAATCAGCCGTTAACTCTGCTAAAGGGAAGGCTGAGGCGCAAGTTTTGGAGGCGGAAGCCCGTCAAAAATCCGCGATTCTGGAGGCAGAAGGGCAACAAAAGACGATTGTTCTGAAAGCGCAGGCGGAACGGCAGCAGCAAGTTCTCAAGGCTCAGGCTACCGCTGAAGCGCTGCAAGTGATTTCTAAAACTCTCAAAAGTGACCCCAATGCCCAGGAAGCTCTCCAGTACCTACTCGCTCAGAATTATCTAGAAATGGGGATGACGATTGGTAAGAGCAGTAGCAGCAAGGTCATGTTTATGGACCCGCGCAGCATCCCAGCAACGTTGGAAGGCATCCGCTCGATTGTCGGAGACACGAACCAAGCTCAATTTTTAGATTTAGACGAGGACAGTTAATCCAGGGCATCGCTAGCAACTTGAGCGACACAGCAGCGATCGCACAGTCCAAAAAACTCTAGAGTATGGTAGAAAATTTTAAACGAGTGCGATTGTTGCAGCTGGCTCTCCAACTCATGGACTGGACATTGATTGATGGGAATCGAGTCTCCGCACTGCAAACAAGTCAGGTGGTGCTTGTCTTGTTGCACACAACTGTAGAGCGATTCGCCACTTGCCAACGTCCGTACCTGGACGACGCCGTCTAGTTTTAAGGCTTCTAGGGAACGGTAGACGGTTGCTAATCCCATGCTTTGGCTACGATTGCGAAGTTCTACATAAATATCCTGAGCTGAGACAGCTCGGTTCATCGTCTTGAGCAGATTCAAAATACGCTCCTGACTGCGGGTGCGTTGGGCTTTCATGGTCTTCAGTTTTGCTAGATATCCTTAATCTTTTCAGGTTGTCGCTGATATCTTTATCTATTTCCACCTTAAATTGCCAGAACTTCACGCAGCTCACACGCTTCCACCTTAGAATAAAACAAATATCACCTATCTAAGGGAAGAATTTATAGGAATGCCGATGAATCGGAAATATCAAGCTAAAATCTACGTGACTCTGCGCCCTTCGGTTTTAGATCCAGCAGGCACGGCGGTACATTCTGGGTTGGAGCATCTGGGATATGACAATGTTGAGCAGGTGCGAATAGGAAAGTATATTGAGCTGACTGTGATGGCAGAGAGTGAGGATGAGGCGCGACATCAATTGGCTCGGATGTGCGATCAGTTGTTGACGAATCCGGTAACGGAAAATTATCGGTTTGATTTAACGGAGATGTCAGGTCAGATAGAGACGGAAATATTCTTTTAGGATAAGAGGGGCTAGGTAGTTGGTGGTCAGTCGTTATTGGTCATTTGTGAAGGACTAATGACTACTGACTACTTCTGGTTAGCCAGTCTTCCATTAGCTATTAGCAATATGAAATTTGGGGTGGTTGTGTTTCCGGGTTCTAATTGCGATCGCGATGTCGCTTATGTCACTCGCGATTTGCTACATCAGCCGACGCGGATGGTTTGGCATGAAGACACGGATATTTCCGATCTAGATGTGGTAGTGATTCCGGGTGGCTTCAGCTATGGCGATTATCTGCGCTGTGGCGCTATAGCTCGTTTCTCTCCGGTGATGCAAGCAACGATTAAACACGCCCAGCAAGGAAAGTTTGTCTTGGGTATCTGCAACGGGTTTCAGGTGCTAACTGAGGCGGGACTTCTGCCAGGGGCGCTCACCCGAAATCAAGATTTGCATTTTATTTGCGATCGCGTTCCCGTCAAAGTCGAACGCACCCATCTCCCTTGGACGCAAGCCTATTCTACTGGACAAGTCATTACCCTCCCGATTGCCCACGGCGAGGGGCGATACTACGCCGATGCCGCTACTTTGGCAAAGCTGGAAGATAACCATCAAATTCTCTTCCGTTATCACGGCGAGAATCATAACGGTTCTTTAAATAATATTGCGGGTATTTGCAATAAAAAAGGAAATGTGCTGGGGATGATGCCTCATCCAGAACGGGCCTCAGATCCGATTTTGGGCGGTACCGATGGCATTGGGTTATTCCAAGGATTACTGTCTGCGGTGGCAGCGATCGCGTAGTGCTGTAGCAAAAAATGCTTTGTTGAACCACCAAGGCACCAAGATAGAAAACTTTGTGCCTTCTTTGTGTCTTCGTGTCTTTGTGGTTAATCTTCAAACACCTATGTATTTAGGTAGAAATACGTTTGGCTGTCGCAAGTTCCACCTACAGACCGACAATTGTTCCAACCAGACAGCACTAGCATCAAAAAAAGATGGAATTCATGGGCAATTATGGTCGCCATTACTGATTTTCAGCCGACGAGTTCGGCAACGATCCAACGCACAGCCACAAACTACAACGGATCTGAGCAGCAATTTGTAAAACTGCTCGAAATGGAAGATTTAGACAACAAGCTGGCTGCACAGCCTGAACTAGCAAGCGACGTTGAAAATGCGATCGCGATCGCCATTGAGGCGGCTTATAACGTAGAAAGTGGCGATGAGCCAGTTGAAGCTTCCCACCTCTTTTTGCAGCGTGTGCTGTATCGCATCAATCGGCTCAAGCTGTTTTGGTATGACGATCTGCGGCATTACACCAACGAGCGCTCAATTTGGTTGCAAAAAGTTCGCAACCAAATTGAGTCAGCTTGGCAGCAGTGGGAACTGGCACACTTTGACGTAGAAGCACTACAACAACTTTCACCAGCCGATGTCAAGCAAGCCCTGAGCGAGCGTGGCGCAGCCGACTTAGAGCCTCCCCTATCGGAAGATAGTCGGTACTTGCGGGAGCAGACGACAGAGGCAGGTTATCGCCGAATCTTGGCAATTGGTTCCTTCGATGGCTTAGTCGAAGGCAGCCGCCTTTCGCGGATTCTGGGGGGTACCGCCAACGCAGTGCAATGTACTCTCGTCAGAGTGCTGCTAGAAGAGTACGGTAACGGTCGCCTCTCCCGCAAGCACTCTACCTTTTTTGCCCAGATGCTTGACGAGTTTGGCATGAATACAGAGCCAGAGGGCTACTTCGATTTAGTACCCTGGGAAGTGCTAGCCTGCGCCAATCATAACTTTCTCGTCACCGAGCGCAAAATTTATTTCTTGCGTTACTGCGGTGGATTGACTTATTTTGAAGTGGCAGGTCCTGCGGCGTACAAAACCTATCTAGCAGCAGCGCAACGGTTGAAACTTTCTGATGCAGCAATGGGTTACTGGGAGCTGCACATTCGGGAAGACGAACGTCACGGTCAATGGATGTTAGATGATGTGGCGTTGCCATTGGTTGACAAGTACCCGAATGATGCTTGGGAAATTGTCTTGGGATATGACCAAGAGAAGCTAATGGGCGATCGCGCTGGTGCAGCGATCGCGCGTTCGGCAAGAGAAGCCGATCGAGAGGTCAATCGATAAAATAAAATTTGCCTGTCCTCTTCCTTTCTCGTTCTCCAGGCTGAACCTGGGAACGAGAATAAATTTGATAGTTTGGGTTAAAAATTAAGCAATAAGAATGGGGCAATGAGAACTGTTAAATTCCCAATACCCCCTCGTTTTTGTCTAAAGCGGCTTTCTGAGTTGAGGGAATTACTTTAGCGATCGCTCTCCCCACTCTCAGTTCAAGCTTTTACAAAGATGTCATGATCTGAATCAACTCAGCAGATAAATCTACCTGACATTTATGCTGCTTTTTAAACAAAACTCCCGCTAAAAGATAGATGTTTTTTGAGTAAAAAGCCATCTTCTTTTCTCGCAATTCTCTAATTGTGTTTTTCACCTTTGGCTCAGAACTGTAATAGCCAAAGTTTAAAGGGGAGATTATGAAATTAGCAATGGAGTAGCCTTGCATTATTGCATAATTAATAAAGCCCTCTGGATTAGAATAACTAGAGAGCATAAGTAAAACATTTTCATAATCTAAAGATAAAAGTCGTTTGGCAATTTTAGAACCATCTGTACCGCCATGTAACAGGGGTTGGTAAATATTCTCATCTGGCGCTGGAAGGTATGGTGGGTTTGAGATCAGATAATCAGCCTTGGGAAGAGATGCTTCAAAAAAAGAGGTATTGTAGATGATATATTGGGCGCTGAGTTCGTATTCCTGAATATTTGATTTGGCAGTTTTCCAAGCTAAGTCATTGAGTTCAAATCCATGTATGATGCCATCAAATCTGGTTCTCATTAAGGAGTTAATGACTGGAGTTCCATCTCCTGAACCGAACTCAATGATAGTTTTACCATGAGCGCCCTCATTTAAAACTAAACTTTCTAAACATTGAGAGTAGAAATTAGATTCTTCTGGGCAATAGAATACATCTTTTACGGGTCTGGATGAAATTAGCATATCTTCCTTTGTAACAACTATAACAAAGCTAATTCATTCTCTATTCTTTTGTGATCTATCAAGAGAATTATGCCCAAAGACCTTGACAACTATTTACGTTTATTTATAATATTCTAAGGTAATTTTACTGACTTTCAAAAAACAGTGTTTGTTAAAACAGGGAATGGCTAATTGCTTTTCAATACTTAGCAATTAGCCATGAGTCATTATTCAGTAATAAATGGAGCTTTAAGAAGTTAAGCAGCTACTGCCAGTCGCTTAATATCACCAGTGACTACACAAGCCTAAACATCGTTGAAGAGTACTGGAGTTTGGCTAGCAAGCTGCAAAATATCTTTGTTGATACAGCCTGGGATTACATCTGTGTGAACGTACACCCATCAGCAGCCAGCATTGCCTGACGTTGTTGCTCTATTCACCACAAGCATCAAACCAAAGGCGAGGCAACACTGACGACATGAGGATGTTTCAGGGGTGGTTGATAGCGCTGGAAGCGTTAGGGTAGCGTTTGCGGAGAACAACTGTATTGTAGTTGTAGGCGATCGCTACAATATTCGTGACCAGGCAGGTGCTTCCCAAACACAGCAGGATATAGGTAGGAGGCATCACCACCCCAACCTGGAACCAAGTAAAGACGTGCAGCACCATCACCACAGCAAATACGGTTGCCACTCCAGCACTCCGCCACACCTGAACTTGAGGGCGACAGAGTGCAGTAAGAATCATTGTCGAGATGGTAGCACCCAAGTTGGCTGGAACCAAAAACGCGCAAATGGCGATACAGTGGGCGCGTGAGAACTCAGATAGGGTATTAAAGTCTAACATCCGTTCATTATATCGAATGGCAAAATTTTACAAGACTTTTTGCGATCGCCTGTAAACACTCACTGCTGTTGATAACATTTGTTCACATACGACAGCGATCGCTTTCCCACAAAAACTGCACGATCTTTTCTAAAACTACATAATTTGTTTTAAATCTAAGACAAACCCAGGAAGCACATCTTCTCCTGATAAAGTTGCCGGATTTTCTAGAATTTCCACATCCTGACCTTGACGATAGATTTCTACTCGCTGGTTTTTCCGGTCTATTAACCAACCCAATCTAGCGCCATTTTCCATGTACTCTTGCATTTTCTCTTGCAATTCTTTTAGAGAATCACTCTTCGATCGCAACTCAAGCACAAAATCGGGACAGATGGGAGCAAATCCCTGTTGTTCTTCGGCGGTTAAAGCCTCCCAGCGATCGCGTCTTACCCAAGAGGCATCGGGTGAACGATTTGCGCCATTAGGCAGTTTAAAGCCACTTGAAGAGTCAAAGGCAAGCCCTAGATTGCTCTGAGAACTCCAGACTTCTAGTTGGGCAGCTATTTTGATGTTACGATTTCCAGTTTCGCTACCTGTAGGTGGCATAATTATTAATTCTCCCGATGCCGTTCGCTCAAATCTATAATCGCGGTTGTTTTGACACAGCTTCCAAAACTGCTCATCAGTCAAATCAATTTTCAATTCGAGAGTAGGAGGCAATGCGATCGCCATCGTTTGCATGAACTTATCCCAACATCAACTGTTAATATTTTCTAGTCTTGATTCGCTTTTATGAATTTTTGCAAAAACTGCCTTATCAAAAGCGATCGCGTCTAAATCAAGCTACATAATTTGTTTTAAATCTAAGACAAACCCAGGAAGCACATCTTCTCCTGATAAAGTTGCCGGATTTTCTAAAATCTCCACATTCTGACCTTGACGATAGATTTCTACTCGCTGGTTTTTCCGGTCTATTAACCAACCCAAACGAGCGCCATTATCTATATATTCTCTCATTTTTGCTTGTGCTATTTTCACCGAATCGCTAGGAGAAAGCAACTCAACCACAAAATCAGGACACAGAGGAGCAAATCCTTGTTGTTCTTCGGCGGTTAAAGCCTCCCAGCGATCGCGTCTTACCCAAGAGGCATCGGGTGAACGATTTGCACCATTCGGCAGTTTAAAGCCACTTGAAGAATCAAAGGCAAGCCCTAGATTGTTTTGTCGGCTCCAAGCTTGGAGTTGATACGATAAATCGATGTTACGATTTCCAGTTTCGCTACCTGTAGGGGGCATAATTATTAATTCTCCCGATGCTGTGCGCTCAAATCTTAAATCCCGGTTGTGCTGACATAACTGGAAAAACTGCTCGTCTGTCAAGTCAATCGTTAATTTGAGGGTAGAAGGTAAGGTAATTGTTGCTGTGTTCATAAAGTTATCAAAGTATTACTCTCTTATATTTTCTAGTCTATTATCGCTCTGCTATAAAAGGGCGATCGCTCCTTCTCCCGTATTGGCGGTAAATAAGTTTCTCTGTTTTCTTTTTTCCTAATTCGAGAAAATTCAGTCATAGAGTACCTGCATTAATTTGGGGCTGATTTCTGTAAAAGTGAGAGGCAACCCAGCGATCGCCAAGTGTAGGCAAGGGGCGCATCTCCTCCCCATTGTCAACCCTGAGACTGATGTAACCCGCCGTCAGTCGATTAATTTAGTTAATAGAACTTAACATTTGACCACTAAGCCAACGTTCCTAGATGCACTTCAGCGGCAAAGGTGAATGGTTTGTCGTCAGCACTTTATAAGGATTAGCAACAATGCAACTAAAGCCAATCAAAGAGCAAGTCGTCGCCGTCGTTGGCGCTTCTAGCGGCATCGGGCGCGAGACAGCTTTGCAGTTTGCCCACCGAGGCGCAAAAGTGGTAGTCTCAGCTCGCAGCGAATCAGGGTTAAAGTCTTTGGTGGATGAGATACAGCAACAAGGCGGTGAAGCAGTCGCTATCGTTGCTGATGTCACGGATTTCGAGCAAGTAAAAGCGATCGCAGATAAAGCCGTGGAGGTATACGGGCGACTCGATACCTGGGTTCATGCAGCCGCTACCGGAGTCCTCGCCACCTTCGACAAGATAACACCCGAAGAGTTTAAACAAGTCATCGATGTTAACCTGACAGGGCAAGCTTATGGTGCAATGGCAGCGCTACCTCATCTTAAACGCGAAGGACGCGGAGCGCTGATCCATATCTCCTCAGTTGAGGCTAGACGCTCTGTACCTTACCAAAGTCCCTACTCTGCATCCAAGCATGGTGTTGAGGGTATGCTTGATGCTTTGCGTCTTGAGCTGAAACACGAAGGATGGCCGATTAGCGTCACTAATATCATGCCATCGGTGATCAACACGCCATACTACAATAAGGTTCGCACCAAGCTAGGTGTGAAGCCGACAGGAGTGCCGCCGTACTACGAGCCAAGTCTTGTCGCCGAAGCTATTCTCTACGTCGCCGAAAACCCCACTCGTGATTTTATCGTCGGAGATGTGGGCAAAGTGATTGATATAATACAACGAATCTCGCCAGCGCTAGCGGACAGCATCTTACTGCTGATTGGCTTCGAGTTACAGAAAACCAACGAGCCGAAGTCCGAAGACGCACCAACCAATCTGTATGAGCCTATAGAAGGTTACGACAGAGTTGAAGGAGACTTTGGCAATCTGTCGATACCCTCCTTTACTGACTGGCTGGATAAAAATCCGCCGATTAAATGGGGTGCTGTGGCAGCTGCGGCGTTGGGAGTTGCAGCAGTCTTCGGAGGGTTTTTCCCAGGAAATGATATTTAAGGCGATCGCTTACAAATTGCAGCTACGACACCTGTGCGATGGCGTTGCACAGTTGTACGATTGGTTGCCAGATTTCTCCATTTAGATGCCAGCCATCTTTCTGCCATATTGGTGAATTCGGGACTGCCTATCATCAGTCCGAATTTATCGGCTTTTAGCATCTGAATGTCCTGTCTTTCTCGCTTTTTATCTTCGGTACTTTCTTCACTATCACCGTTGATTTCGTCATCAATTGTAGTTGATAGTTTGTCCTGTTGTTCTTTGAGTTTTCTTTCGTTTAAACGCGCTAAAAATGCCTCGCGTTTATCGTAATCTTCAATCATGGCTTGGCGCAATTTCATCGAGTCGCGCTGTAGTGCTGCCAGCCTTTGAGCTATGCGCTGACGCGCACGCTACGCGAACGGCTTTAGCTGCTGGCACTAGGTCTTGTTTTTGGGCTTCTTCGTTGAACCAAACTCCGGTGGATTGCCAGCTAGTTTGGGTGATGCCAATTTGACTGTTTTTGCGATTACCAAGGATGGCTTTGGGTAGTTCGTAATCGCTACAAGGAATGAGTTCTTTGAGTTGTTTTTTATTGATGCCTTTGATGCTGGAGCGGTCTAAAATTAGTTGGGGTTTGTTACCTTCGGACTCGGCTAATGAGTCGAGTAAGTTGTCATCGGGACGGAGGGTTCCTTTAGCTAGAAAGCTGACTTGGGGTGTGGATTTTGTATTTTCTGTATTCCAACTGCGTAGCCAAGCGAAACGAAATTGGCTGGCTCGATTTTTCTCGCCGCCGATGCTTTTAAGTAAGTCGGAACTGATTGCACCGTGACAGTCACCGGTTCGATATTTAGCATATTGTGGGTCGGTGAAATCAACAATTTTTACTCGCAGATGGTCGGATTCTGATACGCCGGACATACAAGTGCTGACTAGAAGGGAACCGTAGCGACAGGCGGTGTCTTTTTCGGTTATGAATAAGTCTCCTATTTTTTGGGCTAGGGTTTCGTCACCGAAGTAATAGCTGTTTCCAGATTGAAATATCAAGCGTCGTTTGATGCCATCTTCTGGGTCGTGGATGCTGGCGCGTAATTGGCGAGGATCTGGATTTGATTTGTCAAGTTTGACAATCATTAATGATTGCAGTTCTTCTGGTTCAAATATTGCTTGCAGAATCGAGTGGCGCAGGATTTCTGGATTGTTGAAGAACTTTCCTACATTCCGCCCTTTGGCATCGGTGTAAGCAGCATCGAAAACGGGAATTTTGAGTCCTTCTTCGGTGGCAATTGTGGCGACCATGTGTTGATTTCTCCTAATATTTGAAGTGTGAGAGTAGGAATTGTTGAAAAGGTATGGCAGGACTATTTAAGCGTTAACAGGTTGAAACTCGGTCAAGTGTTGACCGTGGGAAGTGTTTTTGAGGTGATTGAAATGGAACTAAAGGTTGATGCGATCGCTAGTCCGGATCTGTTTGAAGATGAGGATATCGGGCTGGTGGAGTTGGCGTTGGCGTAGCCTGCGCGTAGCGCATTCGCGCCGGATGATGAGGATAAATACCCATTCGTGCGTCCCAGTAGCACTCCTGCGGATTTAATGGACAGGCCGGCGAGGGTTATTACAGAATGGGAAAATATGGACTTTGATGAGCGAATTCAAGCTGACCCTACTTATATTGATAAGGTATAGGTATTTTTCAGAATTTGGTCGTCTAAGTTTGATTGTTTAGATGTTAATTTTTATTGCCAATTTGAAGTTATAGCTGTGGAGGATACAGATTTACTCCATTGGGTACATGTTTCGATGGGTAGCGGTAGCTGCCCTTTAAGTCTAACCATTTAACTAATTTATGGATAGATCGGTTTGACACCCTTGCCACTGTTGGGAGTTTTACAATCCCAGCGACAGTCACAAGTTTTACAATCTTGTTCGCTAATCTCACCTGGAGCAGCAGGTTCCCATGCGTTAGTTAAACGAGATTGTTCAATCTGACCCACCGTTTTAGTGAACTCATCTATTGCTACCTGAATTTCATCAGGCTCAATACTAACTTCTAAAAGAGCGTTAACTGGGCGTTTTGTTGGGCAAGTCGGGCCATCAAGCTCGTTAAGAAAATATAAAACAGCTTTCTTTGGCAGGACACCGTGCTTTCGTTGATAAAGATAGGCATAAACCCGCATTTGAAACTCATACGTCTGCAAGTCTTTAGGATTTAAACCAACACGAGTGCTGCCTTTATAATCCCACATTTCGCAGTTAGCTGGATCTACCATTTCATCGGTTGAATCTACTAACAAATCGACAACCCCATGCAAAATGTGATTAGTCTGATTTGCTTGTAATCTATGTTCTGTGTCTTTAACTCGTGGATAAAGCGTCGGGCCTTCCAGTGCATTGAAATATTGAAGAATATTTACGGCTTGAACTCTAGTATCTGACCTAATAGCTAGAATTCCTTGACTGTTCAAGCCATTTTCAACTTGAATAAAATACCTCACAATATCGCTAGGAGGTGGCGGCAGTGTTGTGACAGCTTTTTGTGCGCTTTTTAGCTCCCCAAAGTATTCGCGAATCTCCTCTTTACTGAGAAGATAACCCTTATCAGGTAGTGAGTCCTTAGTCGATGGATCGACTCTGCCATGAAAATGGGCATGACAGCGATCTAAAACTTGATGAAGTACCGTACCAAAGTAAATCTGTGTTTGATGAGCAGGGGCATATTTATAAACGTTAAAAACTCCATACTGACGAGCACAATGTCGAAAAGAAACAACATCTTGAGTGACACTATATCGTCGTTTCACTAATGTACTATTGGGCAAAGGTATTGAAATTCCTTGGAATGGTTTGGTCATAAATGCTCTCTTTAAATTACAAGTGTATTGCGACGAAATTCAACATGGTTACGTCCTGGTGCGGCTACATGATTTTTAATGTGTTCTTCCGTACCAACTAAGATCAGGCCATACTGGGCACGAGAGTAAGCTACATAAAGCAAACGGATGTCATCTTCGACAACCAAGAGTTCTGGACTGCGTGTATTTCTAGGATAAAGCTCCTCCCGAAATGGTTCTAAATCTTGTTCAAGGATGTGTGCTGCTCCCACATCTCCGCTTTGACCCAGTTGTGCGACAAAAACGAAGGGAAACTCTAAGCCTTTTGCTTGGTGAATAGTCATAATTGGTAGATATCCTTGGGGAACTATCACCTCTTCATCTTCGTCATCATTAATTCCAGCTTCGATAATATAGCTGACAAACATTGTGTAAAACCGATTTAGAAAAGTGGGATCTAAATCGCCTTCTTTATTCGCCCGCAACCCGTCTAACTTAAAACTGTGATAGCCATCGAAAAGACGGCTTAGTTTGGAAAGGCGTAAGTTTCTTACAGGATCTTTTTGCCATGTCCGAAATGGTTCTAGTGCCAGAATATGATATATGATTTCTAAAAGGTTAAGATTGAGAAAGTTGCCCTTATTTTCAGCACATAGTTTCGGCAATTCGGCATTACTATGGATTAAATAGTCGTCCAGTCCCTTAGTTAAAAGATTCGGATTACCTCTAATAGTATTGAGAGTGTCAATCCATCCCTGGACCGTTCCAACCCATGATAAAGGTCGCCCAATTGGATCTTTGTAAGAAGAATAAAAAGTATGATTTTTGTCAATTACTTGTACCATTGCTGCCAGCAAGCACTGGATTTCTTCACTTTCCATGAAAGATTTTGAGCGGGGATTATAAACCGGAATATTATGTTGTTGAAACGCAGCAATAAAAGGGCCAGCATTGCGTGGCGAGTCCTTCGCACTACGTAGCAATAAAACGCATTGACTATAATCAGAGATAATTCCGTCGGCGATTAAGTGATTTTTAACTAAATCGACAACAGCATTTGGTAAATCTGCTACTTTTTTCCGAGTGATCCAAGAAACAGCAGGATATGATCCAGAAATTGTAGAGGCTGCCGTAACAGGATTTTTACCAGGGGCGCGTACCCCTGGTGCTATCATTTCTGGAAAAGAAGTGATATAACTGTTGAAAAATTCAACGATACTGCTGTGAGAACGATAGTTTTGATCTAGCTGAATTTTTTGAGGAGATTCACCTAATTCTGCCATACAAGCCTTGTCAAAATTCACCATGCAAGATACGTTTCCTCCTCGGAAACGATATAAAGCTTGATCGTCGTCACCCACTACTGTAATGCTATGTGGGGTTTTGTTGGCAAGGGCAAGGTAAATGCGCTCTTGGATTGGATTAGTGTCTTGGTATTCGTCAACCAATACGTGCGTCAACGGTGACTGGTTTTGACCATCTCCCTCTAAAAAGCGTTTACTAGATGGAGAGGTTAAGAATTCCAAAAAACAAGCTTGAAGATGAGCAAAGTCACAGCGGTAGTTTTTCTCTAGACCTTCAGTATATTGCTGATAGAATTCTGCTAGCGTTGCCCAGTGTCCCCCAGCCAGAATCATTTTTTGGACATCAACGTAATCTTCTACAATATGGTTGAAGAGTGTAACTGCGGCCTTGGCTCGCTTCCATTTATTAGGAGGGTAATTTTGAGTTCGCCAATCAGGGACTGCATGAGCAAAAGGTATCCAGAAGCTTGTATCTTGATGCTCTGTAATTGAGGCATAACGGTAGACGAACAAATCCTGCTCTACCTGGTCAAGAAGACGAACGTTTTGATATGTTGGGTAACGATATTCTTGGAGTATATCATTGCATAGACTATGCAATGTTCCTATTCTTATATCAGATAAGTCTACCGATTTAAGAGTATGATCGGTGTTTTGTAGTGCGGCCCAGTAGGTAGCTAAGCGATCTTCAAGGTTACGTGCTGCCTTCGTTGTAAAGGTGGTTAGGATAATGGAGCGTGGTTTAACACCATCTACACAGAGTAGTTTTAGAGTGCGTGTAACCAGTACCTCGCTTTTACCTGAACCTGGGCCTGCGAGAAGCCACAAAGCACCTCCGTCATACTCTACTGCTTCCTTCTGTTTGTCATCTAGCTCATAGCCACGAGCAGTCTGTTGGGCAAGACAGGTATGAAAGGTACTTAGGTCAATCATTGTAAAAAATATTTAATTTCACCTAAAAACTTACGTACCGTTTGCAGGATCGAGTAAAAAGGATAAAGTATCAGATTTTGGCTCAGTATAGCATCCTGCCCAATAGAAAATTTTCCATTAAGCCATCATTTGGGTGGGGCTGGTGACGCATACTGAACTCAAGCTTTGGATTTCAGTGCCGCCCACACCGATTGCTGGGTAATGTAAACCGATCGCGCCGTCCCACTTTCCAAATCAAAATAGGTCGCAAACCGCTTAAGATTATCCGCCGCCTCAGCCGCCACCCGAACATTCACGCGATCGCTCTGCACGTTCAGCACTGCCATCTCAGCACAAGATAGGTTATTTGTCAATCTCAATGCTAGAGCCTGCGCCTTGGGCAATCCGATCTCCTTGTCGCAGAAAGCCTGCCTGCTGATATTGGCTTCTTCAACTATATCGGGATCTGCGATCGCCTACGGTACGCTATGCTAACGCGATACTACTGACACAACACTACGCGATCGCACTTCACCTATCCAGAGATGCGATCGCTCGCTTCGACGTTACAATCTGTCATAACAATAGGAGTAAACTCCAATGGCAACCAACACCTCTTTAGAAGAACGGATGGCAGCAGTAGAAACAGCAATTACCGAATTGCAGAAACAAGTTGCAAATCCTCAATCGACAAATTGGCTACAACAAATTACAGGGTCTTTCAAAGATGAACCTGCCTTTGAGGAGGTACTGGCTTACGGACGAGCGATTCGCAAAGGTGATGAGTCTGTACTGGAATCGCAAGACGAGCTATGAAATATCTATTGGATACAGACCATCTGAGTATTCTTCAGCGTCAAACTGGGAAGGATTACAGCAACCTTTCGACACGGATGGCTCAATACCCGCTATCAGATTTTGCCGTATCAATTGTCACCTTTCATGAACAAATGCTTGGCTGTCATGCCTATATTAATCGCGATCGCACCCTCAAGGACGTAGTGAAAGGATATGAGATGATGGCGCGACTCGTTAATGACTTTAAAGTATTGCCCATCCTCTCATTCGATGCGGGTGCAGCTACAACATTTGAGCAATTAAAGTCCCGACGAATTCAACTGGCAAAGATGGATGCAAGAATCGCAGCAATTGCACTGTCCCATGAATTGATTCTGTTAACCCGCAATCATCGAGATTTCGGGAAAGTGGCAGGGTTGGCAATCGAAGATTGGACAATTTGAGGCATCAAGAATATCTTTTGGAGTAAGGTTAGCATGGTGTTATTGCTTCACTTGCGATCGCTTTTACTACCACACACACCGACTGCTGCGTGATATAAAGCGATCGCGCCATCCCACTCTCCAAATCAAAATAGGTAGCAAACCGCTTAAGATTCCCCGCAGCCATCCGGTACAGGTAATCCGCCGCCTCAGCCGCCACCCGAACATTCACGCTCTCGCTCTGCAAGTTCAGCACTGCCATCTCAGCACAAGATAGGTTATTTGTCAATTCTTCTGGTTTTGGTTTCAAAAGGTCAGGAGCTTGCAGCATCGGAGATGGCAACCTCGCACATCCCAGCCCCCCAAAATTATAGAACTCCGGGTCAGTTTCCAAACAACTGCCCAGCAAGATTTGTCCCGCTGCTGCATGATTCCCACAATCCAGATACCACACGCGGGGGATTTCAGAGCGACTATCACATTGGTTCAACACAAGAACCTGGTTAATAGCCGCTCTCCCGGCTGCCCTATCCACGCACCCTACAAGGATTGTCAGCTTGTCGTAGGCGTAGTGAATCAACTTGGGGTCAAATTCTTGCACGAAAGCCGTCGTGTCCACTCCCCAAGCTATCGAGTATCGCAACGCTAGAGCCTGCGCTTTGGGCAATCCGATTTCCTTGTCGCAGAAAGCCTGCCTGCTGATATTGGCTTCTTCAACTATATCGGGATCTGCGATCGCGCTGACGCGCAAGCTTCGCAAACGCCAACCTAACCTTTTTCCCTGGCTTACTTAAACTGCGTGCCAGTCGCGCAATATGATAGGACAGCCAAGAACCAGTTCCTCCCGCCCCAATTAACCAATAGTCGATCGAATCAGTCTGTTTAATGATTAGAGGCGAAGCTTCAATATAATCATAGTTAATTAAACATTGAAGAAAAAGTACTAGCCTCCCTCCAATAATTCGGTAGCTAATTTCGGCAACGCTTGACAGTTCAATTTTATAATTAATTTTAGTTTTCATTGTTTATTGATTAACTTTAGAAAATCAAATTCTTTAGCAAAAATAGTTCAGATAGCTCTTTAAAAAAACAGTGGAAAGAGAGCTATCTGATTTGGTTAAAAAAAAGCCGTTAACTAGCACGAATTTTAACTTTCTTAGCAGAATCAGTACTTTTCGTCTGTACCTTTTCTTTAGAATCTGGATTTGGGCGATCGCTTGGAGTTATAGTTGTTTGAGCAATAGCGCGATTGGAAATTGCCTCACTTGCAGATGTCAAGTTAGCAGCTACTATTCCGTATTCAACTCTAAGTTTGCGTTCGATGCGAGTACCATCTACAGGAACACCTTTTTTCCAATCGTCGATGATTTTGCGCTTGTCTGGAGTGAAAACGACTTTTTCTGCTCGATGTTGAAAGGAGTGCTGCGATCGTACTTAAATAGGTACATTAGCTTTAACAAAAATCCAATAACAATTAATCTGTCAACCCCAGTCTAAAGACACAATCCATTAAAAGGTCATTTAATTTGGCAATGCGGACAACAATCTGTTATCGCGGACAAATAATGTGGCACTGTACACTTAGAAAAATCAGGTTTGTCAACCATTTCCATTGTGCTTACCTATATATCAGCACTAAGGTAGATTTGTAAATTTATTTTATTGTAAAAGATTAAGCTTGGTTCCGGCGGCGATCGCCATCTAATTACCAAGGTGCTGGGAAGAGTTAAATGCGATCGCGTCTTGTCTGTGTCAGAGCAAATCCCGCCTATCCAACCTCAAGCCTAGCTTCTGGCTATCAAACAATCCCGCTGCGATCTCTACCTTGGCGTTTAGCAATTTAATACCCGCGAAAGAGTAAAAAGCGATACTAACTAAGCTATCTTCATAAACAGAAACATCGTAATAAACAGACTACGATCAACTTAAAATAACATCGGAGAAAAAATTCATGAGCGACGAACAAAATCCAGTTTTGCCAGAAGATCCTAGAGAAGCTGAACCGGGAAGAGGGGCACCAGGAAACAACCACTATGGAGTTCAATTATCACAATCAGTATTGGGCGTGAATGCACCAGATGCGGTGATTCCATCTAATGTGGATAAAGAGCTGAACAAACACCAAGTTGAGGCAGCCAGAGAACAAGAAGAGGGAACTGGTTTAGATACAACCGAGGGCTACATCCTTGATGAAGCGGGGCAGCTGAACAATTTTGCGATTGAGCCTCCAATGTATGTAGAAGAGAAATAAAATACAACGTTAGCTGGGAGCGCTAAACATCATCAGCCTCCCGGCATATTTATGTATTTATAAACAAAAATTTAACAACTTTGCCTGGAATTTCAGCGTCTTAATTGTAGGTAACTAGAAGACGTTATCGGCATTAGTTAGGAAGAAAAGTATACCAGAATCGACTTCGACCTCAGAAGCAACAGCGATCGCTTCCACCGTTCAAACCAACAACGATGAAGTTGAAGCCACAACGCAACAGACAACCACTCAACCAGATGTGGCAATATAGCCAAAGCTTGATGACTTTCCCCATCAACTCATCGTTTTGGTAGACGAAGTGAACCCAGCAAGTGACTTCGCTCAATTTCGGCAACAGTTGCGGGAAGCAGTGCTAAAGCGCGATGCAGAGTTAACGAAGTCATCAAAGTCAATCGTCAAATCGAGGAACAACGCGCCAGAGAACGGGCGCAAAAAGGCGAAGATTACAGTTCCCTCAACGGGTGGACTGCGGTGATTTTGCCAAATGGAAAACCAGGCTACATTTCAGGACTTACGCAAAGCTTATACATATAGCGTTTTGTAGGGGCAATCCCCCTGTGGTTGCCCTCAGATGTGGTGCTATTTGCGTAAGTCCTGATTTCCAATCGCTTTGCTTATTCTCCCCTGGAATATCAAGCCGTCTTTGGCAAAGTGAAAGGGCAATGGCGTCTGCTTTATATGCCCGGTAGAGAGTAAATTAAGGTAAAAGTATCGCTGTTTCGGGGAAAATTAGACAGGCGAGCGGGAATTAAAAGCAAGTTTCCCACAGACTAAAGCTTGGATCGAGATAAATGAAGTCCGTAAAGACGATTTCACGAAAAATATATCTGTATTTTCGAGCCAGCAAAGATTCTGTTACCTTGTCAAAATTCCCCAGCCCGATCAATACCTTTGAGAGCAACGTCCATGCCAGTAGACTTAATCATTCTAATTGCCGCACTCATCGTATCCTGGTTAGTCTTCGCCTTACTAATTAAGGTGGTGAAAGCCAGCATCGGCACAGCCATTTTAATTGCGGCAGTTGTTCTCATTTTACAACTCTTCTTTGGCATTGGCCCCGAAGACATTTGGCAGCAGATAACCCAACTTCCCCAAACTATTTGGCACATGGTTACGGGCAATTAATCCAATTGACAAAAGTCCATAATATAGAGGCAGGTTTATAGATATGCTTGGCTACTCACCAGTATCTTATTAAACCCGTCCCTACAAAGCAGTTGTTTTTTCGATTGCACTGACAATTACCCCTTAAGCCATAATCATCTTGGCAACCTTTTCCATCACCTTGCTCAAGGGATGATCTGGAAACCGCAGGCAAAAGAGATCGCTGCTTGCCATTTGAATCATCTCTTCCGAAAGCGGCAAAATTCCAGCCACCGGAGCATTGTAGGTTTTTTCTACCTGTTGCTTCAAAGCATCAAAATCCAAAACGGGTAGCGCCTTATTTACTAGCAGCAACATCTTAGGCACCTGCAACTTGCGAGCCACCTCCACCGTCACGGCAGTCCCCTGAAAGTCTTGCCGGTCTGGACGCAAAATTAGCACCAAGATATCAGAGATAGTAATAGAAAGCAGAGTTTCTTCGTTAAGACCTGGGTGGGTGTCAATAAACAAATAATCCAGATTCAGGGTTTCAATTATATCTTGGAAACCGTCATTGAGGAGACCAAAATCGAATCCCTCGCGCAGCACTCTAGTAATATCCCCAGCTTTGATACTAGAAGGAATCAGATGAATGCTGCTGCCTTTAACGCCAGTCTTTCTTAAAACTGAAGTGACATCGTAGGCAGCTTCTTCAATTAAACAGCGACCCCACAGGTAGTCATTGAGAGAGTGTTCCATCTTCTGCTCATCGAAACCGAAAAGCACATGAATTCCTGGCGATTGAATATCGGTGTCAACGATACCAACGCGATACCCAAAGCGAGCGACTAAAGCTGCCAGATTAGCCGTCGAATTCGATTTGCCGGTGCCACCCCGGAATGAGTGGATGGACACAATTTTTGACATGGTTTACCTCAATGTGTGAAAGGATTTTTAATCCTTAACAGAAAACAATCGAGAAAGCCCACTCAAGGGCGCGTTGCATTTCTGTGGGTGATTCCCACAGCTTGATAGAGGCTTATTTCGGTTTTTCCTCACTCCAGGTTCTGCCAGATATTTGTAGATAGCTTGCTTCGCTGTTTGGGGGCAAGGCGGGGTCGGTAGCGGCGTGTTTCTCCCTCTTCTAGTTCTTGCACGAAGCCTTGAGTTACCAGAGTTTCCAACTGGGTGCGGACAACTTCCTCACCCTCGCCGGTGTGAGCTGCCACTTCCTCCAAGGTCACGTTTTTCTGACGCATCATCCAGTTGACGAGTTTCCGCAGGTCATCGGGCAAACTCATAATATCAAGCATATTCAGACCAACATCAGTCTGTTTTCCGCTGGAATCGGCGGGTGATTGATCGATTCGATCCTGATTCATCTTTTCCTTCCTTGCCCTTCAGCTAATGATGTGAATAGCGAGCCTTCGATGTATCGGTAGATGTCCTCTAATGGCACTTTATCTCACCGCCATCCCGCCATTAGGTAGATTCAGTCTCTGCATTCCTCACTGTTTTTGCCCGTTGCTGCAACTGCTGGAAGTAATCGAGTTCTTCGCTGAGTTCAGCTTCCTGGCTAGTCTCTAGAACTTCTATTGTTGAGGAATTTGACTCGGTAGCGGTTTCGGCGTGCCCGTCGCTGCTCGAATTTCTCAAGTTTGCTCGTTGCTGCAACTCCTGGAAGTAGTCGAGTTCTTCGCTGAGTTCAGTTTCTTGGCTTGCTTGTGCGACTTCTGGTATTGAGGCATTTAACTCGGTAGCAGCTTGTGTTTGCCTATCTTCCTGCCAATTTCTCAAGTTTGCCCGTTGCTGCAACTGCTGGAAGTAATCGAGTTCTTCGGTGTCTTCAGCTTCTTGGCTTGGCTGGATGACTTCTGGGGTTGAGGTATTTGACTCAATTGCGGCTTCTCCATGTCCGTCGTGCCGATTGCTTAATTCTTCGGTAGGAGAAGTGACTTGGCTTGCCTGTGTAGCTTCTGGTATTTCAACGGTTGACTCAGTGGTAACTTCTGCTTGCCTATTATTGGGTCGATTTCTTAACTTTTTTCCCTTTTGCTGTAACTGCTGTAAGTAGTCGGTTTCTGCCGTTGTTTCAGCAGCTTCTGGTATTTCAACGGTTGACTCAGTGGTAGCTTCTGCTTGCCCATCATTGGGTCGATTCCTCAGCTTCTTCCCCTTTTGCTGCAACTGCTGTAAGTAGTCGGTTTCTGCCGTTGTTTCAGCAGCTTCTGGTATTTCAACGGTTGACTCAGTGGCAGCTTCTGCTTGCCCATCATTGGGTCGATTTCTTAACTTTTTCCCCTTTTGCTGCAACTGCTGTAAGTAGTCGGTTTCTGCCGTTGTTTCAGCAGCTTCTGACATCGCGGCGTTTAATTTAGAAGCTGTTTTCTCAGAAGGATTGCTTTCTCGACTCCTGAGATTTTTCGCCTTTTCCTGCAACTCTTGGAAGTAGTCACTTTCTGTAATTTCCGCTACTTGGCGTTCTTTCTTTTCGTGGTCAATCTCAATATCGATTTTTAAAAACCCTTTGACGCCCTGATAGATGGCTTTGGCGTATCCTCTATCTACCAAAACGACGCCGACTGCCGTTGCCACCAGTGCCAATGCTGGCGGCACTAGGGGTATCCATCCCGCTTGGAGAAACAAGACATAGCAAGTTCCAAACAAGAGGGCGATCGCGCTTCCTCCTGCAATCACCAAGAGCCAGGGACGCCGAATCCGCCATGCTACTAAGCCTCCCACCAACGACCAGACCCAAATCCATCCAATTTCCCCCCACTCATTCCAGTACCAAAATAGCGGTCGTTTATCCAGAACTGCACTGAGGATTTGACTCACAACCTGAGCATGAATGACCACTCCGGGCATTTTCTGAGTGCCTTGTTGAGCAGCACTGTAGGGCGTGTTGAAGTCGTCATTCACGCTGACTGCGGTGTAGCCAACCAAAACAACCCGATCTTTGACTAAAGCCGGAGCGATCTTGCCCTTAAGTACATCTGTGAGCGTTATCTTTTGGGCAGGTAGATTTGCCGAACGGTAGTTAATCAGCATCTGCAAACCTTCTGTGTCGGCGTTCCGGTATCCGCCAGCATTCGGGTCGGGGCTTTTGAATACAGTGGAACCGATCTTCAGGTTTCCATCATCTGAAGGTTCTGCTTCGATTCCCTCAGCTTGCAGGTACATGAGTGCTAGGGTCAAATCCAAGGAGGTGAGTTGCTCTTCGGGATTGCTACAAAGATGTGGGTTTTCTAAGGGAGCTTTCGGGACTGGAGGATTTGCAACTAAGAGACTGCGGCGAACCCATCCATCAGGTTCTTTGACGAAATCAGCAAATCCCACCTGGTCTGGTGAGATTCCAGGCGGTGGTGGAAATCCTGCCTCTTTACCATCACTGAGTTGGCAGATCGTAATGATGCGATCGCTTCCTTGGAGAATCTTCAATAAATTGGCATTCCCGTCTTTGACCGGAACATCCCGAATAATATCTATCCCGATGGCTCTCGGTTCATACTGCTCTAATTTCTCCAACGCT
The DNA here is from genome assembly GCF_057473865.1 of Coleofasciculus sp. H7-1. Taxonomy (NCBI): domain Bacteria; kingdom Bacillati; phylum Cyanobacteriota; class Cyanophyceae; order Coleofasciculales; family Coleofasciculaceae; genus Coleofasciculus; species Coleofasciculus sp. H7-1. Next base: position 11,594 of record NZ_JBYCCT010000077.1, on the reverse strand, counting down.
TTGGCAATTGTGGCATCCGAGATAGGCCACCCCTTCTCGGTTTGGATATCTCCCTCAGTGATTTCCACCAGCAACAGGCGGTTATCTGAGCCTTCATCAGGACGCATCCGAGTCAGCTGGTCAAAAGCACCTAGCTCCTGTCCCTGGAGTATCCCCAGCTGCCTAGCTCCCACTACCAAGCTTGTCGCCACCACACTGGTGAGAACTACTTGTCCACCAAAACTTAAGGCAGCTGTGCGTAGGTTGTTTGTGTTTGATAGCAGGGAGCGAATCTTTGAACTGAGCCGAGAAACCATATAATTGTCGCCTCCTCTCTAGGGGCTAGAGTTTTAATTTTCGCTCAATGTGTAGCTTAAACAGAGGAATTTAAGATTAAGATTTTGTACGCATCCTTGTATCTTTGGAAATTGTTTAAGCAGCAACGCGAATCGTCAAAAATCAAACATTCAATCGATTACAAAACTTCATGAAGCTTTTGATAAGAAACTGGATAAATAGATGAAATTTTTGATTAAGAAAAGAAAAAGTGCCAAATTGAGAGATAATTTTATAGTAGTTATAACATCAAATTTTGTAAGAGGCAAAAAGCAGAGCTTTCAAATCACCACTGAGGGAATATATATGCCAAAATTAATAGTTAATTTCTAGAGATTTGCCTGGAAAAGTGGGAAACTTTGTTGAAGATAAAAGAGTCTTTGATCTTCAACCGCTACGGTCGCGGTCGAGCTTATTTTACAAAGCACGATGCCTCACGGAGGCGACCCCTTTGGGAAGTGGTTCGTTCCCCTTATATGCGCTCCGATCGCTGCTCGCCAGGTAAACCCACTGCAACAACTAAAAGATTATGGTGAACAAGTCTTCCGTGTATTTCACAACACTTTCCTTAGCCTTGTTGGTGGGGCTTAGTGCGATCGCTACTAGCTTTCCAGCTACCGCCACAACAAAAAGCCAACCGATTCAACAACCCAGCCTGAACCGTAGAGAAATGCGTGTGGCAGGTCGCCTAAGATTTAGGCTGCCAAGAAGGGTTGGGGCACCCAAAACTAGAGAACCCGGAGCATCGCGTGGTAGCAGCAGCTGCGCCGCACCAGGAAAGACGCTCATGGCTTTATTGCCAAGCACGAATATAGGATTAACTATATCCGCTCGCCCGACCTTATTTGTTGCTCTTCCTGAAACTTCCGCACAAGAAGCAGAGTTTACTCTATTTGATGGAGAAACGGGTCAGCAGGTAAAATACGAAACAAAATTTCCGATTCCTAACAAGGCAGGTGTTGTTAGCATTAGCGTTCCTCAAAAGGATGCACCACCGCTAGTTATTGGCAAAAAATACCATTGGTCGTTATCAGTGATTTGTGACCCCGAAGATCGGGGGGCAGATATTGTTGTAGAAGGGTGGATTCAACGAGTCCAACCGAGTTTAGTGCTGAAGAATGCGCTAGACAAAGCAGCACCGCGCGATCGCCCAGCCATCTATGCAGACGCTGGTATGTGGCTTGACACCGTCGCATCTCTAGCTGACTTACGTAACGCCAATCCTAAAGATTCCACCTTAGTTAGCGATTGGAAAGACTTGTTAAAGTCAGTTAATCTCGGCACAGTTGCTGAAGAACCCTTAGTGAAGGTAGACATCAGCCAGAATCCAACGCCGTAACACAAAGCATTGCAGATGAAGGAGGGGTAAGGGGATAACTCTTGCCCCTTCTTCATTCTGGCTGCATCATCTGACTAATTTGTGTCACCCAAAATAGGCGATCGCTATGTTCCAGATTGAGGATATCCTCTAAAGACCAGTGAAAGTGAAAAGCAATCAAGGCTACCTCTTGGCGTAGTAAGTCCGAGGGGTAGCCTAAAATTCCCCCGATAGAGAAAGCTCCACCTGAAATTGACTATTGCACTTGGGACACTCAACCGGAATGTAAGCATCCCCCTCCTGGTTAATGCGATTGTAAAACTCCCGCAAGTATGCTAAATCCCGCGAGAAAAGACCCTCCAACAACGCAGGTGTTACCTCTGTTAAAGTACCTATACAAGTAATCACCCGCGACAGCATCACCAAGACCCCATAAGCTGGATTATCCTGAACGCCACGGTCTTTTTGAACGTACATTTCATCTTTTGCCGTTGCCAGACGCATCACCCCCTGGCGATGAACGCCCCCTTGAGCATCGACTAATCCTCTAGGGAGGACAAATTCAAATTCTGTTTGGATGCGATCGCTGGACATGAGACGCTTTACTCAGAATCAGAAGCCAGTGCAGGATTTGCAGATGGGTTCGTGGCTTCTTTAAATCCTGCATTTTCCTGTTCTAGGTCATTAATTTGACGATAAAATTTCTGAAGATAATTCAAGTCACAAGCAAAAAAGCCTTCAACAACTGAAGGTGTCACCTCCTCCAACGCTCCCAAGCGGACAATCACGCGGGACAAAATAATCACTGTAGCGTAGGCAGGATTTGATTTAACACGCGGATCTCGCAAGGGGACAATCTCATCCATCGCCCTCGACAAACGCATCACACCTTTGCGGTGCAGATTGCCATCCGCATCAAGGTATCCTTTAGGTAAAGTAAATTCAAACTCAATTTGAATCATTCCTTGCTACTTGAATCCGTTTTAACTGTTCAAGGGTTATTTCCATTTCTTCAATCTCCAGCTCACCTCCAGCAGCATTCACATCAGAAATTTTATAGCTAGTAGGCCACGCCCGTTGAAACTCAAATCTAAACTGTTCTTCCGCCGCTTGATTATAAATTACCAAAGAACCATCTCGTCGTTGTTCAGCCCAATTTCCATCCTGCACAGCTTGAATCCAGTTCCACAACGTCATTGAGCAAGTCAGACCCCGGCGCAGAGTAATATTGCTGTAACTAACATTACCAGGAATTTTTGTAGTGACAATTCGACCCTTAGATTCTCCATCTTTTCCCCACTTTTGAGGTGTCACCTCAGAGATTTCTATCACCTGCTGGATAGACTTAAAACCGCTACAATCCATAAAGTAGCCGTCTACTGCATCATTGCTGCCATTTAGTTTTAGTTCTAGGAAAAATCGACAAGTGGTGAGAATTTCAGGAAAGTCTGTCACAATTGATACCGCCTTACAACCAATGCGCTTTCAATCTGATAAATAAGTGACTGGTGAATAAGAGTGCGATCGCATCTCACCTCACCAGAGCAGTTTTACATTGAGTATATTCCTTCTACGCAGATACAGTAAACTTCATCCGCTCATAGTTAAGCTTAAGCGTCCAAGTTTCCAGTTCGCTACTCCCTGCGTCCCGCTTAGGAACATCAAAACTATTGGGAAGCACCCCTACGAAGCTGTACGTTAACCCCACCTTCCCGTCTGAACCGGAGTAATAGACATTAATTGTCATTTCTTTACGTAAGCTTCGCGCTTTTGCTGCTTCCCCAAGGTTGGCTTTCGAGGCGCAATCCTTGTACCACTCCCACAGCTTATCGTCATTTCCACCCTGATGCGCTCCTGGCACCAAAACCAGCGTTATCTCGCCATACTTGGGTTGACTCGGAACGCTAAGAACCAGCGATTTTCCCTTCGGACCAGAACCGATGGCATTATCAGCACCCTTTGGGGACATATCTACTGACATCCCACTGACTTCTTTGATAATGATGTCTTTGATGTCACCAATTGCTACATCGAAGTTATCACTAGAGAGCAACTCAACGGCATCAGCCATAAATAACCTTCCAATCAATTACAAAGGAATGACTTTGGCGTTTGCAGATTGCAAACCAATTCAAATTAAGAGTATTGTGTCAAACACTCAGACTTAGATAGATCAAGCTGGATCGAATTGGTCAACCTGTATCGTAAAGGTTTCTTCAAGCAACCCACCGTCTGAACTGAGTTTCCCGATTTGATATTTACAAATCCAAACTCCGCTCATCTTCCACGAATCTACCATTTCTCCGGCTGAGTTATAAGATTTAATTACGCCTTCCGCCATCCTGGCACTCGTAGGAAAGCCCCCACCGTCCTCGGCTTTTGGCATACACTGTAGCAGCCACTTTCGCATCAACGAGCTAGTGCTTTTTGCATCTCCACTAGCTAGGGTTACTAAAGTGATTTGAACCGCTGCCTCCCTTTTCTTAGTAAGAGTCTGCCGTACAGATCCCTTGGCACCAGACATTAGGGCATCACCATGTTGAACTTCAGTCTTATAAGCGGGTAGGTCAACACTTTTGAACTGTAAACCGTCACCTACTCCCTTAATTTCTAATTCAAAATTCTCAACGGTAATAATAGCCATTGTTCAAAACCTCCCTTACAAATTTTTTTAATATCAGTTCAGATATCAGCTAAAGAGCTGATATCTGAGCTGACGACTCTAACCTACTGGTTAGGAGACCACTGACTGATGCGGAAGATGACGAATTCTGCTGGTCGGACTGGGCAAACCCCAATTTCGACATACAGACGACCCAGCATTATCGTCTCGTGGGTATTGATGCTGGCATCGCACTTGACGTAAAAGGATTCACCAGGCGAACCACCAAACAACGCCCCCGCACGCCACAGCCGTTCGAGGAAATTGCTGACCGTGCGGGAAACTCGCGCCCACAAATCTTGATCGTTAGGCTCGAACACAACCCACTGAGTACCGATTTCAATCGAGCGCTCGATGTAGCTAATCAGGCGGCGGACGCTGATATAGCGCCACTGCACATTAGCGGGTTCTACCAGAGTCCGTGCGCCCCAAACTTGGAAACCTCGGTTGTAGTTAGCGAAGTTGCGGATACAGTTGATACCTACAGGGTTCAACAGCTCCTGTTCGCGGAAGTTAGTTTCGTAGGCTAGACCTAGGACACCGCGAGGAACTTCGTTAGCGGGTGCTTTAAAAACGCCACGAGTCTCATCGGTGCGGCACCAAATCCCCATCATGTGACCGCAGGGGGGAACCAGAATCGGTCGTCCGGCATTGCGTGGGTTCGCCACTTTAATCCAGGGATAATACAATGCCCCAAACATGGAACGACGATTGAAGTTACTTAACCACTGAGCTACGTGCTGAGGCTTTTGTTGCTCTGGGGGTACAGGATCGCCGCCTCCCTTGCAAGGTGGCGGGTCTAGAACCACCATGCGGTAGTTGGGGCTGGGAGCGTTGTTTTCGCACATACTAACCATCATTTCCATGATGCCGTGAACCTGATCCAAATCCAGCAGACCGCGTTGGTATGCCAGCATTAAATCGGGACAGGCAATCATGGAAACTTCGTCAATCTCAAAAATCCCTTGTACGCCCGTGCGGTCATCGCGCACCCCATTCACATCCCGTGGAAAGCGCTCTGGGCTAGAAATCACGGGTGGAGGGCTGACTTCATAGGTGCCGTTGACAGGTCGCCGAGACAGGGGTTGTCCGCTGGTGGACATATCAGTGACGGACAAAAATTGAGATGCCTCCTGGTCGCCTATGCCCTCATTGAGCGCAGTGATGACATAGGTACCCACTTGAGCCTCGACTTCCGGGTTCATTGTCAGGTGGCTGTACTCTTCGAGTTTCTCGCCACCGCGACTAACGATGACTTTAAAGTATTCACCTGTGTTGAGTGGGGGTTCTGCCTCTGGATCTTCAGGGGCTTTGGGTGCATCGGGGAGGATCGAAACATTGACTCGTCCACCGGATAGGGCAAGAGCTGAGCTGCCATCCTCTTCGCCTTCGGATGGCTTAATAGCAAACATCAAAGAGGGACGATTTCCAGAGCTTCTAAGCTTTGTGGCTGTTTCCTCCGGTGCCGGTGGTTCCGAACCGGGGAGTTTGGTACCAATGCTAGTCACCCAACAGCGTCCACCTCCGTTCAGGAACCAGCCATTGATGGCAAAAGGGAGGTAGGCGTTGAAGTCTGTGTAACCATCGGAGCCTTGTTTGGCAAAATACTCTAGGAATTGGCTCCAATTGGTGATCATCATGGGTTTGAACAGTTCGGCATCACCGCGTACATCCTCGGTAAAGCCAACAAACCCAGCAACACTCATGCTTACACCTTCAATCGGGCGGCTGCCACGGTCTACTTCTTCGACGTAGACACCAGGGGCAAAATAATCCATTGGCATAGCGTAGTCTTCCTTGATTAGTGGTGGGTAATCGGTAATTGGTAATGGGTAATCGGTAGGGATGACTCGGCGGGTCGCCCCTAGAGTAGTAGGTAATTGTTACGACCTACTACCTACTACCCCATTTCCTACTGCTTCTATAGGTGTGTTTGGTTCTCCTTGTCCTAGTCGGTTTAAGGGAACTGTCACGGTTACATATAAAGCTGGACGTAATGGAACCCCCAGCGCCCGCCATAGAGCGACGGCATCAATAAGCCCAACGGCAGAAATGGTCATTGACAAGTTGCCATAACCCCGTAGTGAAGGAGCTAGCAACTCTTCTGGTAGCCAGCGGTAACGTAACAACAGCATCAATGCTTCTGACAGCAGACGCTGTTCGCCCAGGACGGTACGATCCCAGGCACTGACTAGGAACGAAATGTCAAACCATAACGGGGAATACTTCCCTAGAGTGGGTGGATGCGGTTTTTCCTGGTTAATCCTGTGGTCTACCTGACTGTTTTCCCCGATGTTGTAGCAGAACAGGTTCAGTGCTGGTCTTACATCCTGCCGCATACCAGGGTGGTTGAAATCAATTTGCTCTGTACTGAGCAGGGAAGTCCCCTCAGCCAGGATTTCTGCCAAAGTCTGGGCAGCAGCAGGGATCATAAGACTGGGTGTTTAGGCTGTATAGGTCTAGATTAGGAAGACAACCCCAGAGTGTTTATTAGACTTTGGTCGAAACTTTAAAAAATGTGTGTAATCCTACTGAATACTCAAATGCATGACTAAGCTAGATTTGTCATCTATTTCTTGCGGAAGATGACAAGTTTCGCAAAATAAAAAATCAGTGGTGTCTACATCCGATTCAACATTGCTGAAATATCCTGTATGCCGGGGAGTTACAGATGAAGGTTGGAATAAAACGGTTTGCTGTACAGGTGCATCCACCTTCCTCCACACTCGGTTCGCTAGGTACACCGTACCCTCCGGATCTTAGGAGTATTTGCCAGCTCCATCTCGAACTGATAGCCGCACAACTACCCGTTGTAGCAGCCTGGATTGTCTACCAAGATTCAGATACACAAAAGCGTCAATTAGTAGCTGATTATCCAGACAAGCGCCAAGGAAATTACGCGGAGTTGCCCCAATTTTTTGCTGAGGTGGGGTGGGAAGATTCCCTGCCAGTGCTGAAGTTGAGCGAAGTAACCAAGAGTGCTAAAAGTGCATCTGCTGACGCTGCTTGTAGCTACTACACCTACGTTTGCCCTCTAAGTGAGCAGAAAGCCAAAGAAGCTGAGTATTTGCTGTTATGGAGTAGAACCCCCCTTTCTTGGCTGCAACAACAAGGCGTAGAGAAACAGGCTCAATTACTGAGTCATTACCTGGTGATGTCTCGCGAGTGTTCCCGTCAAAAAGCTGAGATTCAGTTACTTGAGCAAGTGCTAGGTCGTACAGAACATCAACTGCGAAATCCCTTGGCACTGATTAGTCTTTATGCGGAAAATTTATGTTTGGGGTTGCCATCCGGCGGCTTGCAAGACCAGGCTGAGATTGTTCGTGAAACTGTGAATGAGTTAATTGAAAACTTAACGGATTTGGTTTACTGCGGACAGCAGGCAAAACTACAGGTAGCACCTTATGAGCTGCGGAAAACATTGGCTGAAAGTATCCAAGGACTGCAACCGTGGTTAGAACAAAAACAACTGTATGTCCGCTATCCGGAGAAGCCGATTACGCTGGCGGGGGATCGATGGCAGATGAAACAGGTATTTGACAATCTGTTGAGTAATGCAGTTCATTTTAGTCCCCCTGGGGGAATTATTACTTGTAATTGGCAAGTCTTTCAATCTGAAGTGATCGTGGAAGTTTCCGATCTCGGTTCCGGACTTTCTGAAGAAGACTTGAAACAAGTATTCACACCTTTTTATTCTAAGCGTCCAGGCGGTACGGGGTTGGGTTTGGCGATCGCTAAAAAAATTATCCTCGACCATCAAGGAACCATCTGGGTAGAAAACTTGCCTTCTGGTGGGGCACAATTTTCATTTACCCTACCGAGACCGCAATTTTCAGTTGGTCTGGGGGAATGATAAACAAGTTACTCACCCTCCAAAACGAACAGTCGCATTGAGGTTATCTAAAATGTCCGCACAAGCGCCAGTTTCGATTCTGCTCGTGGATGATGAACCGCGCTTCCGAGCCGGGTTACGGAGTCTACTTGACTTCTTGAGTCATAACGGCTCTTTGCAATTCGAGATTGTCGGCGAGGCGGCTTCTGTAGAGCAAGCGTTAAAATTAACCGCTGAGCAAAAGCCAGCGATGATTTTGCTGGACATGGAATTGCCCCCGGTCGATGGAATTACAGCCTTGATCGGTTTGGGAGAAATGTCCTATAAGGGGAAAGTGTTAGTTCTCTCAGCACACCGGCAAGACGAATGGGTGTTTCGGGCGATGCAGGCGGGTGCTTGCGGGTACGTGTTTAAAGATCGGGTGGCAACCCAACTGTGCGAAGCAATTACCACCGTCATGAAAAATGAAGTGTATTTATCGCCAGAAGTCGCAGCTTGCTTCTTTCGGTTGTTTCAATTTTATGCAGGGCGATCGCATATTTCCGGTCGGAGCATTCACCTAACCGATCGAGAGCGAGAAGTCTTACACTGGTTGGTTGAAGGATCTTCCAATGAAGAAATTGCCCGCCGCCTTTACATCACAGTCGCGACAGTTAAAGCTCACTTAACAGCAATTTTTGAAAAACTCAGTGTCACCAGCCGCACTCAAGCAATTGTAAAAGCCTTAAAACTGGGATTAGTCAGTGCTTAATTGTCGGAATCTTGTGATTATCAAGTGAAACCTTTATCAAGCTAAACTGTGGAAACTAACAAATCAGCTTAACGAAAAGCTGATTGCTGAATTTTTTTTATGAGCAATTATTTAGCGATCGCCACTGTCACCGCAGCTTTGCAAAGAACTTTGCAGGCTGTTGTACAAATAGATGTGGATGGTGCCAGAGTGACAACGGTGCGACCTAGTAACTTGGGGAGTGGCACGCCAGAGACGGGAGTGAACATCTACCTGTATCAAGTGAGTCTCAATCCCGTGTGGCGCAGCAGCGCTGATGTGCGGAATCGCAATCGCAAGGGCGAAATGGCAAAGCGATCGCACAATGCCCTCGATCTGCATTACATGATCAGTCTCTATGGCAATGAGGTTGAGTTAGAACCGCAACGACTTTTAGGCAGCATCGTTCGTACCCTCAAAGATCGCTCAACTTTGACCCAGGAAATGATTTGGGACACAATCGCTGATTCTAACTTTACCTACTTGGCAGACTCTAACCTCTCCGAACAGCTAGAAGAGATTAGCTTCGTGCCAATGGATTTATCTTTAGAAGATTTATCTAAAGTTTGGTCGGTATTCTTCCAAACCCCATACACCCTGTCAGTTGCCTACCGAGCGACCGTAGTCATGATTGAAGGGGAAGAAGCAGCCCAGAAAGCCTTACCCGTGCGCGAGTACAGGTTCAGCGGTGTGGTGCCATTTTCTAATCAGCCGGTGATTCATGAGGTGGTGTCTCAAGCTGGTAGGTTTCAGCCAATCTTGGCAGACAGCACGTTGCTGATTCGGGGTAAAAATTTGAATAGCAACATCACGCGGGTGCGTCTTGGTGAGGTGGAAGCAACGCCCTCAGAAGTTCACGAAACCCAAATTGCCTTGCCACTGTGTGCCTTCTCTACCGAGTCGCTACGCGCAGGCGTACAAAGTCTACAGGTGATTCATCACATCGACCGCCCAAGCCAACCTGTAGCGAACGGTGGAGTCGGATCAAACGGTGCCACATCCAGAGGCAAGACCCCCACATTAAGCCTCCAGCCCGCTCTCCAGCGCAGTGTCGAGTCGAATGTGGTACCGTTTGTACTGCGTCCAACGATTACAGAGGCAAGCATCGCCAACATTCAGGGAAGTGGCGATGAACTGCGCTCGGCGAACCTGACGCTGCAAGTGAATCTTACTATCGGCAACAAGCAGCGAGTCGTGGTGGCGCTGAACGGACGGTCAATTGATAACGCGATCGCTTATCTGTTTGATGCTTTACCGCGTCGAGCAGATACAACCTCCGTGATAGTTCCGATTCGAGATGTGAAGCCAGGTGAATATTTGGTGCGGATACACGTAGACGGAGCGGAAAGTATGTTGAGCGTAGATACGGACAAAGACAGCCCAAGCTTCCAGCAGTATATTGACCCGAAGGTAGCAATTGTATGATCGCCACGGCTACTAATAACTGGCAAGCAGCTAATCAGCGCTACTTCATGGGACAAGTTGCTCGCGTACGTCAGGCGTTAGAACGTCAAGCCGCTAAGATGCGAAAGGAGGAAAAAAGCCAGGAACAAGAAGAAGATTTTCCGCCTCTTACCTGGAATTTTTCGCCTCCAGCAGCATTAGAACAACTGTGCAAAACGTTCGGTTTGTCAGATTTTGAGCGGGATATACTGCTGTTATGCGTGGGGATGGAACTCGACCCCAGCTTTCCTTCTTTGTGCGCGATCGCTCAAGGCAACGATCGGCAGTATCCCACAATGAGCTTAGCGCTGGCGATTCTATCTCCCTCCCACTGGGATGCGCTGACACCCACTGCCTCCTTGCGTCGCTGGCAACTGATTGAAGTTGGGACAGGCAATACACTCACCTCCAGTCCCCTGCGAATTGACGAGCGAATATTGCACTACATCGCTGGCGTACAACATCTAGATGAACGGCTCATGGGCATTGTCGAGCCATTGTACGTATCAGTTCAAAGTTTGGTACCATCGCACCGACAGGTGGCAGAACAACTGGCAGCAACGTGGTTGCAGGCGTCGCAACAAGGTTCGGCGTTACCTGTAGTGCAGCTATGTGGAGATGAGACTGCTAGCAAACGAGCGATCGCATCTGCGACTTGCGCTCTTTTACAGCTCAACTTGAATGCGATGTCCGCCCAAGCAATTCCCACCAGTCCCAGCGATTTTAACAACATCCTGCGCCTATGGAATCGGGAAGCCATTTTAAGCGAGAGCGTCCTGTTACTCGACTGTGACGATGTAGAGACAAGCGATCCAGCGCGAGAAAATGTCATTGCCACGTTGATTGAAGGAATCACCAGTCCGCTAATCGTCATCAGTCCGGAAAGACGGCGATCGCGGCAGCGTCCCTCCATTACAATTGATGTCCATAAGCCAACCCCCCCCGAACAACGGGCTATTTGGCAAGATGCCTTGGGTGAAGAAGCAGAAAGCTTGAATGGGCATCTAGACAAGCTGGTATCCCATTTCAGCCTTAGCGCCCCCTCCATTTACGCTGTTTGTACTGAGGCAAGAGGTAGGGGAGCCGGGGAAAATAAAGAATCTCCCTCCTCAGCCCCCAATCCTCCCCCCGGGCATGATGGTCTTGCCTGCCATGTCCATGACCGGGACGCCGGCCGGCACAGGCGTGCTCGCGGCCGGGCCGATCGCCTCGATGCGGTTGCCGTCGAGGATGACAACCCCGTTCTCGATCACCT
>NZ_JBYCCT010000076.1:0-79718 GCF_057473865.1 Coleofasciculus sp. H7-1 | reverse complement strand
CCTTTTTTAAGGCTGAGTGTAGTTTCTTTAGTTGCTCTGCATTGAGATGATTCTTCGCTGGCATTTCTGCACTCATTTGACTTAATTAAGCTTTCCATTATACCCTATTTAAATGCATAACAGCTTAGCTCAAGTCCACTCAAGTGGACTAAATGTTTCTTGCTAGTCCTCTTAAGAGGACTTCTGCTATTAGCCGGGGAATTGATTCCCCGGCTTAAGTTCACGGCTAATAGCTCAAGTCCATTCAAGTGGACTAAATGTTTCTTGCTAGTCCTCTTGAGAGGACTTCTGCTATTAGCCGGGAATTGATTCCCCGGCTTAAGTTCACTAAATGTTTCTTGCTAGTCCTCTTAAGAGGACTTCTGCTATTAGCCGGGAAATTGATTCCCCGGCAGGTGATAAGCGAAGAAACTAAACAAAATTAAGCTTGCTTCACACAACGAGTATCTTTCCCCCCCTGCTTACACGCCTCAAACATGACTTTTTTAGCTAATATTGCATCCTTCATCTGGAGTGCTTTTTCCTCTACATTTTTTGGCACCATCGCCCCAAATTTACCAAGATACAGAATCTCAGGATTTTCCAACCCAATTGTATAAATCTCACCTTTGAGATTACCCTTCACAGCGAGATCGGCTAAGTATGCGATCGCTAAGTCAATTCGCTTCACCGCACTGGTTAATACCGCCTTTGGCGCAACATCTAGCTGATCTGTTGTATTGCCGAAAGCAAAAACTCCCTTCTCAGCGGCGGTTTGCAGCACCGCAGGAGCAGCATTATCCAGCCACTGATAAACCACATCTACGCCAGAAGAAATCAACGCTTGCGTCGCTTCCTTTGCCTTAGCCGCATCATTCCAATCACCTGTGTAACTTGCAGCTATTTTAATATCCGGCTTAACAGACTTTGCGCCTAACTCTAATCCACGCAATTCTTCATCAGTTGCTTGAAAAGATTGAGCCGCTAGATAAGCCATTTTATTTGATTTTGTCATCAAAGCACCAATGATGCCGCACAGATAACTGGTTTGCAAATGATCGATTCGCAAAGACGCCATATTGTCACCTTTCACCGTACCATTGACGCCGACAAAAAACGTCTTGGGAAATTGCGCTGCCACCTGCCCAATTGCTGCATCAAATTGTCCCCCGTGAGCATACACTAAGTTGTAGCCACGACGCGCAAAGTCGGACAAAGCTTCTGCCTGATCCGCTTGTTCCACCTTCTCAACCTGAGCAATTTCGACTCCCAGCTTTTCCTTAGCAATTGTCACGCCTTCATAGCCAGCCTGGTTCCAAGCTTTATCTGTAATAATCCCTGGCAAAACGATGGCAACTTTGAAATCCTTACCCGTTTTGGCAGAAGTATCCCCGCTAGCTGCTGTTTGTGTTGGGGTAGGGTTGTCATTGCAAGCCTTCAGCAACAGGCTTGTACCCAAGGCAGCTGAACCGTACAAGAGAAATTTGCGCCGACTATAGTTTTCCGCCATGCGATCGCCCTCAGATAGATAGTATTAATGTAGTTACTTATTTTGAGCGATTCGAGTATAGCGTTGCTACGCTGACGCCAGTCTATTTTTCCGACTGTTGACTGAAAACAAAGTAACATCAGACTGAATAAACTGAAGAAGCAGACAAAATTTGTCAGCAGATTCTAATAGTTAGTCTGTATAGGGTGAGATGGAATACATCAAAAAGAACAAGGAACTGTTGCGAGTGATTCTCGCCGTGTGTATCATCGGCGTCGGCATAGCGCACTTTGCCATCCCAACGCCATTTGTCAAACTCGTGCCTTTGCAACTTCCCTATCCTCTGGAACTGGTTTATATTAGCGGCTTTTTTGAAATTCTGGGTGGGATTGGATTATTAGTTCCCCCGGTGAGTCATGCGGCTGCTTGGGGACTGCTTACTCTTTTCATCTTTGTTTTCCCTGCCAACATCAACATGGCAGTGAATAACATCAACCTCGATCCTATACCAAATTCACCTTGGTTCCAAGCGGTAAGACTTCCCTTCCAAGCAGTCTTAATTGCTTGGGCTTGGTGGTATACAAGACCAAGCAAAATACCTGGCGATTGAAATCGCGGCTACACAAACAAAGCCTGCCTCCGCAGGCTGAATTGAGTCCGCGCTTTTCTGACTTGGAATGCAATAGCCACAGACTGGAAGTCTGTGGGTAATTTGCTTTGGGATGCTTCCTTAGGTTTTTCCAGATGAAAATGACCGCTAAAATGATAAAAATACAAACAAGTTTGATATGAATACATCAAAAACAGTGCAACAATTACACGCAGAATTGATAACACCAGAAAATTTTCGGCGTTATGGTCAAGTAATCTCTGCAAGTATTGACGGCAAACTTTATGATTCTGAAGAAGCGCAGTTAAACCTACAAAATGGAATTCCCCGATTTTACATTATGCGGCTGCATCACAAAGGTCGCAAGTTTCACAAAATCACGCGCCACGTCCAATGCACTCAATGTTTAGGTTCTTTAGAAGGAAAAGACTGGTTAATTGCGGTTGCGCCTCCGAATAATAGCGATCAACCAAAATTAGAAGACATTACAGCTTTCCGCATTCCAGGGAATTGCTTTATCAAGTTAGAAGTAGGCACTTGGCACGCTGGGCCATATTTTGAGCATGAATTTATAGATTTCTACAATCTTGAACTCAGCAATACAAATGTAGCCGATCATTTCACTCACAACTTTTTAGAAAGTCATAAGCTAGAGTTTGAGATTGTCTAGGCAAACCAGCGACTACCCAGGCAATTAACCTGAATAGTCGTTTGCCTCAATCCCCGATAGTCAATGCCATTCGGAGTAGATGGATGAGATGAATGGAGGATAGTTTTTATGCGCCTAGATCAGGCTTCCATCGATTTCGGATAGCCTCAACCAGTAGCCCTTCGGGGTTCCGCACTAGCATTCCTCGCTGACGATATGCCTTCAGCACTGCGATCGCATTCCAAACCACTTCAACCCTGGAACTTATAATGAAATCCTCTAGCCAAGGACTAAGTTCTATTCCGACAGCTTCCACCGCCTGCAAAATTTGGTCAGCGTTAGCATTTGCAGGAGATTGTTGACTTTTCGGATGATTTTGAGCAATCTCAGCAAATTTCATCAGATAATCCAGGCGTTCTACGCCATACGTATCAGCAAATTCTTTCGCTACACGCAGCGTTTCCAGAGTTTCACGATTTGAGGTCATAATGGTCATGTAATGAATTACTGCTTCCCGGCTCCCCTCTATGGTTGGAGTCGGGAGTTTTTCTTTGCCCAAAACAGCATTGGCTCCATGACTGCAACCCTAGAAGTGAATCAGTTCGTATTTTTACTGTATCCCTTACCCAGTAAAGTGTCTAGCAGCTCTAATAAGTTGTACGATGCGTACTTAGCTATGTGTCCAGATGCGTATTGATTATGTTGTGTGATGCGTAATTAGCTATGTATACAGATGCGTATTGATTATGTTGTATGATGCGTACTATTAATGTCGTCAGATGCGTACAAAGGAAACTTAATAGTTTAAAAAAGCCTTTTTAAGGGATTCCAGTATAAAGGAATCCCTTGCAAGCTGCTGAGTGCTAAAGGATCTGGCGCAAGTCAAAAAAAAGGATACAAAACTTTACAAAAACAGCCAATCATCTCAGTCTACTGGTGAGTTATCAGATAGCTATGTCACAAAAGCCCCGTCGCCAGAAGCATCCCAAGTCTCCCAAAAATTGGAGACCTCCCCCAGACGACAAAGGAACAATTCTTGTTCGTAGAGAGTTGGATGAATATGGCTTGAATATCTATGAGTTTCGGGTACTAGCTCACGTAGCACGTAGGGAGTCCAAGGCAGAAGGTTGTTATGCCAGTCAAGCACAGATGGCAGAAGTTTGTGGGATAAGCCAGCGCACAGTTTTGCAAGCCCTGAAAACTCTTTGTCAGGCAGGAATTCTGCGGAAGGAAAAAAACGAAAAGGGGCGTACTAATGTCTACAGATTGAACGAAGGCAGCAAATGGAAACACCCAAGCGAACTGGAGAAGATTCGCAAAGCAGAAGAATTGCAAGAGGACGAATTGTTGAATCTTATATAAAAACAGAGAATGGCACTGAGAATAAGAGCTACACGCAAAGAATTTGAGGCGGCGTGTGCTAATGGTTGCGTCTACGGTGAAATTAGAGGTAAGCGCGGTCTTTATGTTTACGCCGAGTTGGGAGCCGAACAAGAGTATATCTCGTCACCGAATGACGATCCGATGACGGAATACAGAATTTTCACAGGCTGTGATGTCTACTTTGCCCAAACCAGAGAGCAACTCGCTAATGGAGAGTTTGAAGCGGAAGACTTGCCTAATGTAACTGCGATCATTTATTGCTAATGGAGGCTCTAGCGCTATTATCTACTGGGGGTCTACGCAGTTTCTTGCGGCGAGGTTCGATGCGATCGCTATTTTCATACAGATAGTCTTCTAAGTTTTCCAGGCTGACCTGTACAGTTTCTCCACCTTTTAAATACACAGTCGGCATAGCATGACTCCTATCGGTTCCGAATCAATTTTATTCATTTTTAGGTAAAGGTTGCCCGAAACCAGTGTGTTATCCCCTACGCTTTGCAACCCAACCCCCAACCAGCAAGGCACTATAAAAGCGTTCCACCATCCCAAAACCAGCGTCTTCAAGCAGCGCCACGATTCGCTCTTCCGGCACCAAATGGATATTTTTGGGAATATTTTCCAGTCTCTGCTGTACCTGCTCTGGAGGAACACCTTTTTGGAGAACGTAATTCTTTAAGGTTTCAAGCATTCGTTCAACTTGAGCCGAATTCGATTCCCCGTATGAATCCACCAGCAGAAAAGTAGCACCTGGCTTGAGCCGTTGAGCGATACTGCGAAGCATCGCCAGCTTGGTTCCGTCATCTGGAAAAAAATGCATGACTAGAATCAACGTGGCGGCGTCATACAAAATATTTTCAGGTAAGTCAGACACAATGCCTTGATGCAGGCTGACGCGCTTCTGGAGTCCGGCTTTCTGAATGCGATCGCTAGCAATGCTCATCATATCCGCAGACGGGTCTACGCCCAACAACTTCCATGAAGAATTTGCTTTTCCCAGAGTCTCAAGTTCTTTACCCGAACCAGCACCAGCAATTAAAAGTGAGGACTCTTCCGGGAGGCGCACTCGCAGAATCGCCTGTAACAGATCGTGCATCAGCTCATATCCAGGCACCCAGAAAGGAATGTATTTATCATAATTTTCGGCGCGTTCTCCCTCAAAAATAAACACTTGCTGATTTGTCATGCCTGCAAATTTATAAACAACTGATAATTGCTAATTGGGGTCAATTGGTAACAGTTAGTAAGTGGTAGATGCATTTTCCCCATTTCCCATTTTACTCCCATTACCTATTAGCATTTAGCCGCCGACTTCTTCAATCAATTTTTTCAGATAAGCGGCTGCTTCTTTGGGTGCTAGCATAACCACCTCATTTTTGCGAAGAATTTCATACTGGTTACTTCGATAACCGTGACCCAAAATCAGCCCTAAACTGACTGCTCTATTGCCAAGTTCATTTAACTCGTTGTAGCTCATCGCTTCAACTTCCATATTCAGCTGTTTAATGATTTCCTCATCCATGTCCTCATGTCTCCGGATTACTATATTTATTTTACATCTTAGATTTTTTACGCACAGCTAATCCCAATTCAAAGTGCTGATGCTACACATCTGGTCTTCCTTTATCCTCTTGGAGGGTTAGGAGGAGCTTGATGTAGCACATCAAAATGGAAATGGTATAACTAAATCGCTGACGCGAGCGATCGCATCTGGGTGAAGCTAGTATTTTACAGCCCCCTTACCCACCCACTCATTCTAGCTTTTGTTTAGTTCCACCTTTTTCGCATCTTTCTGAAGAAATACTTTTTTGCATGACATCTTAAGCTTCTTTTTAGAAAAATCTAACGTTTTTTTAATAAAATTGTTATCAATTCTCAGCTAAAAATCATTTGTTACCCAATTTTTACTGTGAAAATTAGCTTAGTCTTTAAGTGTCAGCTCCCATATCTGTGTCAGTGAGGTAGATTATGGAGAATGAACCAGTACAAAGCCCCTCCAATTCAAAAATAAAACGGATTCTTGGTTTTTTTCTAATTGCTGCTCTTATCGCTGCCCTCATCTTTGCAGCAAAATATTTCAATGTCCAGGAACTGTTGAAGAACGCCTTGGCGTGGATTGACAGTCTGGGATTTTGGGCACCCGTGACTTTTATTGTCATCTACATCCTAGCCACCGTACTCTTCATCCCTGGCTCCATCCTCACCTTGGGTGCGGGTGTGGTTTTTGGCGTGATTTTAGGTTCATTTTACGTCTTCATCGGAGCCACTTTAGGAGCCACTGCTGCGTTCCTAGTGGGACGCTATTTGGCTCGCGGCTGGGTTTCCAAGCAAATAGAAAACAATCCCAAATTTAAAGCCATCGACCAAGCCGTTGCCAAAGAAGGACTCAAAATTGTTCTCTTGACTCGACTTTCACCTGTGTTTCCCTTCAACCTTTTAAACTATTCTTTTGGAATCACACAAGTTTCTCTGAAAGATTATTTTTTAGCCTCTATCGGCATGATTCCAGGAACGGTCATGTACGTTTACATCGGTTCCTTAGCTGGTAGTATTGCCACAATTGGAGCAGCAAATCAGCCCAAAAATTCCGAAACTGAAATAGCCCAATGGGTAATTCGTGTAGTCGGATTTATTGCCACCGTTGCCGTGACGATTTATGTTACGCGCATCGCTCGAAAAGCATTAGAAGAAAGCGTTAATCAGGAGGAATCGTAATGCCACAGCCAGGAGTTGATCGGGTGACTGTGTCGCCAATGGATGTCTATAACCAAACTTTGGTTGCTCACGTACATCCACCCGATTGGGTTAATCCTGAACCTGCGCCGAATTACAATTTGGTTGTAATTGGCGCGGGTACTGCGGGACTGGTGACAGCCGCAGGTGCAGCCGGTTTAGGCGCTAAAGTAGCGTTAATTGAAAAGCATTTGATGGGTGGAGATTGTCTTAATGTGGGTTGCGTTCCCTCGAAATGCATGATTCGCTCTTCTCGTGTTGTTGCAGATATTCGGGATGCAGCGCGATTTGGTGTTCGCGTTCCTGAAGGTACAGAAGTTGATTTTCCTGCCGTAATGGAGCGGATGCGGCGAATTCGTGCCGGGATTAGTCATCACGATTCTGCTGAAAGATTTCAAAATTTGGGCATCGATGTATTTTTGGGAGAGGCTCGGTTTTCTAGTTCTGACACTATCGAAGTTGGGGGCAAAAAATTACGTTTTAAAAAAGCAGTCATCGCTACGGGTGCGCGAGCTGTGAATCCCGGAATTGAAGGGTTACAAGAGGCAGGTTATCTCACCAATGAAACAGTATTTTCTCTTACGGAACGACCAAAACGACTGGCAGTAATTGGTGGTGGCCCTATCGGTTGCGAATTGGCGCAGACATTTCAGTTGCTCGGTTCAGAAGTGGTGTTGCTGCATAAAAATGCTCATATTCTTGACAAAGAGGATGCTGACGCAGCTGAAATTGTGCAGAAAGCTTTTATTCGGGAAGGCATTAAGTTAGTATTGCAATCCAAAATTAAACGGGTTGAGCGAACCAGTGAAGGTAAAGTTATTTATTACGAATCCAATGGAAAAGAAAATTCAGTAACAGTCGATGAAATTTTAGCTGGAGCCGGACGCGCTCCTAACGTTGAAGGCTTAAATCTTGAGGCGGTTGGCGTGCAGTACGATCCCAAAAAAGGGGTGATTGTCAACGATCATCTGCAAACAACAAACCCCCGGATTTATGCCGCTGGTGATATCTGTATGGAATGGAAATTCACCCATGCTGCTGACGCTGCTGCCCGGATTGTGATTCAAAATAGTTTGTTTTTTGGACGGAAAAAACTCACTTCGCTCTTCATGCCTTGGGGTACTTACACCAATCCAGAAATTGCCCATGTGGGGATGTACGAGAAAGACGCTCTAAGTAGAGGAATTGAGTTGGATACTTATTTTATTCCCTTTAGTGAAGTGGATCGAGCAGTTGCTGACGGCGAAGAAGAAGGATTTGCAAAAATTCACGTCAAGAAAGGCACCGATAAAATTTTAGGTGCAACGATTGTGGCGAGACACGCAGGTGACATGATTAGCGAAGTCACCTTGGCGATGGTAGGAAATGTTGGCTTGAAAACTCTAGCCACGGTTATTCACCCCTATCCCACGCAAGCTGAAGCGATTCGCAAAGCAGCAGATGCTTATAACCGCACTCGTTTAACGCCATTTGTGAAGAAGTTATTTTCTAATTGGTTGGCTTGGACGAGATAGCTGTTAATTTCACGTTCAAGTGCAAATTTCCAATATAGGAGTCGATTTAGGTTTCGACAGCAAACGCTTCTGGATCAACGTCCCAGTTTACCCAGCGAATCGCCTCTCTGGCAGAGGTGAGGGTGGGTGGAACGCGCAGCACGTGAAGGTGTCCGGTGCTGGGACAGGTCATTTTCAGCAGATGGATGGGTTCGACATCAATATCTGCATCAATTTTGAGCAGGGTGTATTCGCGCCAGGTATCGATAGCTTGCGTTGCCAACTTGTGACAAATGCGATCGCAACCAATCTGCTGAATCAACACTCGCCGGACTTCCGCATTGGATTCTGTCAACAGCCATTCGGCTTGCCACTGGTTCAGGTGCGTCCAATAGCGCCGAGGAAGGTCAGCATTAAAAGCAGAAACCCTCAGTTCTAGATTGGAATGATTAGCTAATACCGATAAATCTTGAATAGAATTGCCGTTTAGAAAGAGATATTCCAAAGAATGCAGTTGTCCGATTTCTGGAGGCACAGATGCGAGCTGGTTGCCCCTCAAATCGAGATGAGTCAAAGAATGCAGTTGCCCGATTTCTGCTGGTAGGGATGCAAGCTGGTTGCCATCCAGAGCGAGCAATTTCAAAGAATGCAGTTGCCCAATCTCTGTTGGCAGGGATGCAAGCTGGT
Organism: Coleofasciculus sp. H7-1; assembly: GCF_057473865.1. NCBI lineage: Bacteria > Bacillati > Cyanobacteriota > Cyanophyceae > Coleofasciculales > Coleofasciculaceae > Coleofasciculus > Coleofasciculus sp. H7-1. Next base: position 70,698 of record NZ_JBYCCT010000076.1, on the reverse strand, counting down.
TGCCATCCAGAGCGAGAAATTGCAAAGAATGCAGTTGCCCAATTTCTGGCGGTAGCGATGCAATACGGTTGTTACCTACATAGAGATTTGTTAAGGAATGCAGGTGCCCGATTTCTGGTGGCAGCGATGTGAGACAGTTGCCGCTTAGATAAAGACTGCCTAAGGAATACAGTTGCCCGATTTCTGGCGGCAAGGATGTGAGCTGGTTGTCGTGCAGAGCGAGAGATTTCAAAGAATGCAGTTGCCCGATTTCTGGCGGCAGCGATGCAAGACTGTTGTTGTTTAGATAGAGATATTCCAAAGAATGCAGTTGTCCGATTTCTGGCGGCAGCGATGGGAGCTGGTTGTCGTGCAGAGCGAGAGATTTCAAAGAATGCAGTTGCTCGATTTCTGGCGGCAGCGATGCAAGACTGTTGTTGTTTAGATAGAGATATTCCAAAGAATGCAGTTGTCCGATTTCTGGCGGCAGCGATGGGAGCTGGTTGTACCTCAGATCGAGTTTTGTCAAGGAATGCAGTTGCCCTATCTCTGATGGCAGAGATGGGAGCTGTTTGTATCTCACACAGAGTTCTGTTTCATCTAGGGAATTTAGAATTTTCTGTCGAACTTCTTCCATCAGCGACATCGTTTCATCCTTTACCTAAGCAAGTTGGGTAGGCTCAATTGGGTCGCCTACCGCTGAAGCTGGGCGAATACTTCAGCATTTCGTGTCTCTATACACCTATCCCCGGCTCAATTCCAGCTAAGTCTCCACGGCAAACGCTTCCCAGAAAAACCTAATTGCTACTTGCCGGTGTCTCACCCGCAATTCGCTTCGCTTCTTCCAAGAGATAATCAAAAAATGTGCGAGCGACAACGGAGAGTTGTTTGCCAGCCGGATAAGCGATATACCAATGACGGCTGATGGGAAAACCCTCCACATCAAGGATAGTGAGTTCGCTGCTGACACCATCCAACCCTAGCGTGTGGCGAGATAAGACAGAGATCCCTAAGCCACCTGCGATCGCTTGCTTGATCGCTTCATTACTCCCCAACTCCAACCTGACTTTCACAGAAACCTCATGCCGCTCGAATAATTGTTGCACCGATGAGCGCGTTCCCGACCCAGCCTCGCGCATAATAAACGGCTCACCCGCAAGACGAGAGAGTGGGATATTTTTTTGCTGAGCCAGTGGATGATTGACAGGTGCCAACACCACCAAGGGGTTTTCTAGAAACGGGTGGCAGCAGACATCCAGATGATCCGGTATTTGGCTAAGAATATACAAATCGTCCAGATTCTCGCTCATGCGGCTCAAGATCCGTTCGTGATTCGTCACCTGGAGGGCGATATCAATTCCCGGATAACGCTGGCAAAATGGCCCTAATAAACGCGGGACAAAATACTTAGTGGTAGTAATCACACTCAGCCGCAACCGTCCCTGTTTCAGCCCTTTCATTTCAGCCAGAGTCATCTCAAATTGGGCTAATCGATCGAAGATTTCCCGGCACGTTACCATCAGTTCGCGTCCGGCATCTGTAAGATAAAGGCGCTTGCCCACTTGCTCAAACAGCGGCGAACCGACTGCTTTGGTGAGTTGCTTCACCTGTATGGAGACGGTAGGCTGGGTAAGAAACAGTTCTTCTGCCGCACGGGTAAAGCTCCCGTGGCGAGCAACCACCTCAAAAACCTTCAACTGGTGCAGCGTTGCCTGCTTCAAACGCTCTTCTCCTGCCAGTTATAGATAAAACTCTATTGTAACTATCGCAAACAATACCTTTTATCCATGAAGATTCAAGGTTATGATTGAATCACTGAACAAAGTAACAGTCTTCCTTCCTAAAGGCGTTGTACATTTACTTGATGCTTGGTTAGGGAAGTTATCATTCATTTTCATCCTGTGGTTTTACAGGCTGATTTCCCTCTAACATCACAGTCATAAATGTGCAACGCTTTCCTTATGAAAGTAATTCTTAGCCTCAGTTCTACATTCACAATTTAAGATTTAAATTATTCTGTAACCTGAATCGGTAACTCAGCTAAATCTGGCAATTCTACCAGCTGTTTTTCCTGTTCCTTGATGGAGACTGGCAACTTCAGGGGTTGGGGTTTCTCCTCTATCCAACAAGCCGCAGCAGGCAGGCATTGCTCCAGATCGTCCAACGGTCGAGGAATTACCATTAAAGAATTAAATTCACCAATCCTCTCGGCTTCTTGCATACCCGCTTCGACAGCCACTGCGACATCTGCCACGGAACCCCGAATAATCGCGGTACATAAACCACCGCCAATCGTTTCGTAGGAAGACAGATACACTTCTGCTGCCTTGAGCATGGCGTCACAGGCTCCAACCATAGCCGGAAATCCCCGCGTTTCCAATAGACCAACAGCTTGATTGCTTAGACGGCTGTAACCGTTGCTATCGATAAGTTGGGATAAGTGTTTGCCAAGCGGAAAAATCACTTCCAAATTTGGCAGGGGGCGAGGAATCACCGAGGAGGAAATATACTGACCAAACTGTTCGGCAGTCTGGGCACCCGCTTCGACGGCTAAACGGACATCGGCAATGCCACCTCGGACAATAGCGGTACAGTAACCACTACCAATTTTCTCAAACCCAATGAGCGTTACCCCAGCGGACTTCAGCATCATATCGGCACAGCCGACGATGGCGGGGAAACTCTGAGTCGAAACCATACCCAAAGCAGTGTCTTTAAAGCTTTTGGATTGACTTTGCCTCTCAAATCGAGCCAATCCTGGCTGTTGTACCTCCACCTATGACCTCCGAGAGAAACTACTGTTGCGCCTAACTTTAGTATGCCCACAGTCACAGATTAGTTGATAATTGTTAGTGCTGATAACTGCCAAAAGTCAAAACTATGAACTTTGAGTGTCTTTGGGGGGGTGGTTGGCGGATTTATAGTGAGGAAACAAAGTCGTCAGCAGCCGATTGAGGTTTGCTTGTCCATAGACTGGAGTACCAGCAGCTGGAGATGGCGGCGTTAGCTCCTTAGGGGTGTCTTCGCTGCTTGATGTGGAGAGAGTAGAAGCGATCGCTTGCCCATTTTGAGTTTCCTCGCCAGTCGATGCTGCGGGGAAGTCCTCTTGGTTCGCTGGCGGATCTGAGACAGCCTCACTGGAAGCGGCAGTTGGTGTGTCCGCAGTTGGGGTGTCGGCAATTTGACGAGTGTTATCTCCTAACAGAGAACCCGGTGGCACGATTTGCCAAGACTCCACGTTACTGTTCAAAATCGTCGTCGTGGCACCGATGCAGGCATTAGCACCAATCTTGCCTTTGCCGACGACGAGGACGCCAGCTCCCAATATTGCCCCTGTTTCCACTTCTATGGTGCCTTGGTGGGCATGAAGAATGGTTCCCATGCCGATGCAGACACCCGCAGCAATGATAATTTTACTGTCTGGAGCTGCTTGCAGGATCGCTCCCGGAGCGATCGCAGCACTGTCATCAATGCTTACATCCCCTTTCACATAAACTTGAGAGTTGCTAAGTGGCGGCAGTAGCGGCAAGTGCATGGGGCTAGAAAGTAAGGAGTGGCGAAATAACTTTTGGCTGAAGGAGCAAGAATTTAATTTTTCTTGATCCTTCATCCTTGCGGAAGGATCAAGAATGAAAAATTTCATCCTTCATCCTTCACATTCTTCATCCTTGCTTTAGCGGCTACCGCTCTTAGCTGGCTGTTGAATCAGCAACGGTTGGTTGACGCGACGCTTGGCTTTGGGGTCAATTCCAAAGAAGCGCACGTACTCCCCGACGTGGCTAGTCATGCAAGCTTCCAAGGCAGCGATCGCTTCTGCTTCCCGATTGGTTTCAATCGGAGAGCAAGTGTGCCAAGAACTGGTGCGGAAGTGGCGCTCATCGGCGTGTTCCGTGCCAATCTTGTAGCCTTGAGCCAATATATTTCGCACCTGCTCAACCGCCTCTGAATTTAACAGAGAACTATTCTCAATTTGCGGGGCGCTGGTGTAACTATTCGCTGGGGCAGTTTTGGCACTCTTGGGAGTGGGTGCGCCGTCGGGACGTTGGATAATTTGCTCTAGCACCCGCCGTTTGGCTTTGGAGTCGATGCCAATCAAGCGCACGTATTCCCCTGGGTGTTCGGCTACGATCGCTTCTAAAGCTGCGATCGCTTGCGACGCCGACCGAGCTTCGATTGCTGTCCCACTCGTCCAGGAACTGGTGCGGAAGCGGCGTTCGTTCGCATATTCGGTACTAATCTTGTAGCCTTGATTCAGCAGGCTTTGCACTTGTTGTGCCAAGTCCCCACCCTGGAAGCTAGCTGTGTTCGCCGGTGATTGGGTGCTACCGTTATTAGATTTAGTGTTAGCAGTTTTAGTTGCTTTGGCTTGTGTGGGTGCCTGCCCGTTGGGACGTTGGATAATTTGCTCTAGCACCCGCCGTTTTGCTTTGGAGTCAATGCCAATTAGGCGCACGTATTCCCCTGGGTGTTCGGCGACGATCGCTTCTAAAGCTGCGATCGCTTGCGACGCCGACCGAGCTTCGATTGCTGTCCCACTCGTCCAGGAACTGGTGCGGAAGCGGCGTTCGTTCGCATATTCGGTACTAATCTTGTAGCCTTGATTCAGCAAGCTTTGCACTTGTTGTGCCAAGTCGCCGCTCATCTGTGAGCTGGCTGTCTGAGCCGGTGATTGGGCGCTACCGTTATTAGATTTAGTGTTAGCAGTTTTAGTTGCTTTGGCTTGTGTGGGTGCCTTCTGGTTGGGACGTTGGATAATTTGCTCTAGAACCCGCCGCTTAGCTTTAGAATCTATGCCAATTAAGCGCACGTATTCCCCTGGGTGTTCGGCAAGTGTCGCTTCCAAAGCAGCGATCGCTTCCGACGCCGACCGAGCTTCGATTGCTGTCCCACTCGTCCAGGAACTGGTGCGGAAGCGGCGTTCGTTCGCATATTCGGTACTAATCTTGTAGCCTTGATTCAGCAGGCTTTGTACTTGTTGAGCCAAGTCGCCGCTGGAAGTGGCACTCGTCGATACTGATGCAGCAGGACGGCGATCGCTGTTGGCTTGGTTAGGTGGATTCAACTCATCCCGAATTGGTGTAATACACGCAACATCTCCAGCACACAAATAGCCAGCTCTTAGCGCCTCATTAATCCCAACTACATGGCGGCTAAACTCGGTATCTTGTGTTTGCACATCCGATAGGCGGTCAGCTTGCTGCTGATTGGTAATCACCGCTCCCGAAGGTACGTACTTTCCTGGAGGAATCTCTACATCCTGAATCAAGGCGTGCATCATCACAATGCAGCCTTTCCCCACCCTAGCGTTAAATACCGTAGAGCGGAAGCCAATAAAGCAATTCTCCCCGACATAAGCTGGGCCGTGAATCAAAGCCAGATGGGTTAAGGAAGCATTCTTCCCTACCCACACCGAGTATTCCTGATTGTCATCCCCAACGACTCGACCTTGTTCCAAACCGTGAATTACCACACCATCTTGGATATTCGTGCCTTCGCCGATGTAAAATGGCGCTCCTTCATCAGCCCGGATCGAAGTTCCTGGTGCCACTAACACATTAGACCCAATCCGCACATCTCCAATAATGTTGGAAAAAGAATGCACGTAAGCGCTGGCATCAATTTTCGGTTCCGCCAAACTTTTTGACCAAGGGGTCGGGGGAGCCGCAAAGTTGCGGGCTGCCATATCTCTAAACCTCACTAACTGAACAAAGTAACTAACGATATTGTTCTTTCTTGCTGTACAGGAGGCGATTTTCTACACTGACCGTGTCAATAATCGCCACCACCATCGCATCAAGAGGACGCTTTTCGCTGCCATCTACAATCCGGGCAGCACTCCCACGGCTTACCAGAACCCACTCATCAAAACCAGCGCCTACCTGATCGCCAGCTACCTCGTATTGTGGTAGGAGCTGTCCCTCTTCATCGATGAATTGCAACAGCAGTAGCTTGACGCCTCGAAGACTAGGCTCTTTGTGGGTACTAACAACCGTGCCACGAACCTTAGCAATTTGCATTTTCGGTAATTGGGAAAAAGGGAAAAAGGTAATTGGGAAGGTCTTTTCCGATTACCGATGACCCATTACCCCTTACCCGTGACCTAATCTTACGGTCTGTTGAAAGGACGAATGCCACTGACACTTTCCCGGAATTGTTCAACAGCTTCGGTGTAACGAATGGGCAGAACGTACTCCAGGTTCTCGTGGGGACGCGCAATAATGTGAGTGGACAATACTTGACCGCCATTCACTCGCTTCACGGAATCAACCCCCGCCGATACAGAAGCTTGCACTTCCGAGACATCTCCCCGCACGATCACGGTGACGCGACCGCTGCCGATTTTTTCATAACCCACTAACGTGACGCGGGCAGCTTTGACCATCGCATCAGCAGCTTCCACAACGGCAGGAAAGCCTAGTGTTTCAATCATTCCAACTGCAATTGCCATGCCTTTCTTCCTTCGCTAAATTTAAGTGTTTTGACTTGAAAGCTTGGTATGTGTGAGAGTTTCGAGTTGAGACGCGACCTAATATAAGGCAAACAACACCGCCACAAGAGCGATGCTGGCGTCTTGACCCTACTTAAGTACGGAACTGTTCGACGAGTTCCGTGTAACGAATCGGTAGCACATACTCAAGGTTCTCATGAGGACGCGCAATGATGTGGGTGGACAGAACTTCTCCGCCATTCACACGCTTGGCTGCATCCACTCCAGCGGACACTGACGCCTGCACCTCAGAGACATCCCCCCGAACAATTACCGTTACCCTGGCACTGCCAATTTTTTCATAGCCTACCAGTGTAACGCGAGCCGCTTTAACCATCGCATCCGCAGCTTCTACAATCGCTGGAAAGCCTTTGGTTTCAATCATTCCAACCGCAATTGGCATCTATTATCTCCTACCTAGAGTGACCTCTACTCGCCTTAATTTGTACTTCCCGTAAAATTTTGACGAGGATACCCATTCTTTCAGATCAAGAACTATCGCTTAGCCTCGCATCATTAAGCATAGAGAAGCGAGGCTTACTTGACAATATAAACTATTATGATATTTTTATATTAAAGAGTTTAAGAAAACTTAACGGTCGTTATTAAAATGGCGTATCTCCTCAATAAAAGCTCATCCGTTTCTGGAATGCTTACTTATGTTTTATAATTTCTTTATTACTTTTGAATACTTTACAGGATATCGCCTGTAAACCTTACTCTGGGGGAGTTTCAAGAAAAATTGAAATATTTTCCAGGGCTGAAGTCCGTGTCAAACCTAGACACCAACAAGCCCAAGCTTTTTAAGGTATAAGTTTTTCAAATTTGCTTTATAAACATAGGTATAGTAGGTAAACATACCGATGTTTTTAACAGCTAGAAGGAGGGATTGAGATGAGTATAAATAATTTTTGGAGTTCCTAAGTGTTAATTTACAGCAAAAAAACGTCATACTGAAAAAAAAATAAACATATTAATCAGACGTTTACAAGACCGCCATAGGTTGCCGCGAGAACCGCTTCCGGGTGCCTCTTGGTGAGCAAGTTGATTGATGTTGAAATAGCAAGGGCTTTCCTAATATGACAGAGTTTCTCACCCAGACAAGTTGGTGGGTGCCTTTCTATGGATTAATGGGGGCAATTCTTACCCTGCCGTGGTCAACTGGATTTATTCGTCGGACAGGCCCGCGACCAGCGGCTTACTTTAACGTGTTGATGACTATCTTGGCGTTTGTACACGGCACGATTGTCTTCAGAAGTACCTGGAATCAAGAGCCTCAGAAGCTTGTATTCCACTGGCTGCAAGTCGCAGATTTAGACCTGACATTTGCTTTGGATATCTCAGCCGTGAGTGTTGGGGCAATGGAGCTAGTGACGGGTTTAAGCCTTTTAGCTCAACTGTTTGCCTTGGGATACATGGAAAAAGACTGGGCATTAGCTCGCTTCTTTGCCCTGATGGGATTTTTTGAAGGGGCGATGAGTGGCTTAGCAATTAGTGACTCTTTGTTTCTCACCTATGCCCTGTTGGAAGTGCTGACCCTTTCCACTTATTTACTGGTAGGGTTCTGGTATGCTCAGCCCCTAGTGGTGACAGCAGCGCGAGATGCCTTCTTAACCAAGCGAGTGGGAGACATCTTGCTGTTGATGGGGGTGGTAGCGCTAGCGACTTTAGCAGGAACCTTAGATTTTCCCGATTTATATGAGTGGGCGGAAACGGCTACCTTATCGCCAGTAACATCCACGTTGTTAGGATTGGCATTGATTGCGGGACCTGTGGGAAAATGTGCCCAATTCCCGCTGCATCTTTGGCTAGATGAGGCGATGGAAGGGCCTAACCCCGCTTCAATCTTGCGAAACTCTGTCGTGGTGGCTTGCGGTGCTTATGTGCTGATTAAACTTCAGCCAATCTTAATACTTTCGCCGGTGGCTTCGGCTACCTTGGTGGCGATTGGCACAATGACGGCGATTGGTGCTTCGTTGGTAGCGATCGCTCAAATTGATATTAAACGAGCTTTATCCCATTCCACCAGCGCTTACTTGGGCTTAGTATTTATCGCCGTCGGGTTGCAATGGACGGGTTTCGCCCTGATGTTGCTGTTTGCTCATGCGATCGCCAAAGCGTTATTGTTCATGAGTATCGGTTCCGTCATCATCACCACCAACAACCAAAACCTTACCGAAATGGGTGGTCTCTGGTCGCGGATGCCAGCTACCACCATCTCCTTTTTGGTCGGTAGTGCTGGATTAGTCGGACTACTGCCCTTGGGAGGCTTTTGGGCGATGCGCTTGGGGATTGATGACTTTTTGACAAACCAACCCTGGCTAGTGGTAGTCTTGCTCTTAGTTAACTGCCTGACCGCCGTAAATTTAACTCGCGTGTTTCGTCTGGTTTTCTTGGGCGAACCCCAGGCAAAAACTCGCAGGGCACCAGAGGTACCTTGGCCTATGGCTGTGCCAATGGTGTCTTTGATCGTAGTAACACTGCTAGTCCCTGTGATGATGCAGCGGTTGACATTGCTGCCTGATTGGGAATACCTCAACAAACAAGCGTTGCTGCTACTGGTTATCTCCGGCTTAATCGGCACGGGTCTAGGAAGCGTTATTTATCTACCCAGAACTTGGTCTAGACCCGTTGGGATTCCCTTTAGATTCCTGCAAGACTTGTTTGCTTATGACTTTTACATTGACCGACTTTACCGCGTAAGTGTCGTTTTTGCAGTTGACCGACTTTCCCGATTAAATGCATGGATTGACCGCTATGTGGTAGATGGATTCGTTAACTTGGTTGGCATTGCCACAATTTTTAGCGGGCAAAGCTTGAAGTACAACGCTACCGGGCAGTCCCAGTTTTATTTACTAACTATCCTCCTGGGGTTAAGCGTTTTAAGCATTCTCATGCTCTGGCCAATTTTAAGTGTTTTGAGTTCCGAGTTGTCCTTCGGTAATTGGTAAGCGGTAAGAGGTAATGGAATCACCAATTATCCATTACCTCTTACCCTTACTACCAACTACAAATTACAAATTACAAATTACCAGTTCCTTAGTATGCTCAGTGCTTTGATTTGGTTGCCGGTATTAGGCGCTGCGATAATCGGGTTTTTGCCCGGAACTATGAACCCCCAAGTCTCCCGGAAAGTGGCTTTGGCAGTTATTGCTGGTGTCTTTATTTGGTCTATTGTCCTAGTGACTCAGTTTCAATATACAGAGGGACTGTTACAGTTTTCGGAGTTCCTCCCTTGGATTGATGTTTTAGGATTGACCTATCATCTCGGTGTGGATGGCTTGTCTTTGCCTTTGCTGGTTTTAAATAGTCTTTTAACAGGAATAGCGCTTTACAGCACAAATGAATCTATTGGGCGACCTCGGTTCTATTACGCTCTAATTTTAGTGTTGAATGGCGCTGTTTCTGGTGCCTTTTTAGCACAGGATTTGCTGTTATTTTTCCTGTTTTATGAGGTGGAACTGATTCCACTGTATCTGTTGATTGCTATCTGGGGAGGTCAACGGCGAGGCTACGCAGCCACCAAGTTTCTCATTTATACGGCAATTTCTGGAATTCTAATTTTGGCATCTTTCTTTGGGTTAGTTTTGCTCAGCGGTGCCTCTACATTTGAATTTGAAAAATTGTATGCCCTGTCCCTACCATTGGGGACACAATTTCTGTTGTTGGCAGGAATTTTGGTGGGTTTTGGCATCAAAATTCCTTTAGTTCCCTTCCACACTTGGTTGCCGGATGCTCACGTAGAAGCCTCAACGCCAGTTTCAGTCCTGTTGGCTGGTGTGTTATTGAAGTTAGGAACCTATGGGTTACTGCGGTTTGGGTTGGGTTTGTTTCCCGAAGCGTGGGCGGTTGTGGCACCTTGGTTGGCGACTTGGGCGGTAGTGAGCGTGTTGTATGGTGCATTCAATGCGATCGCTCAAAAAGATATGAAAAAAATGGTGGCTTATAGCTCCATTGCTCACATGAGTTACATCCTGTTGGCAGCAGCTGCCGCCACCCCTCTGAGTCTGATGGGAGCCGTCTTCCAAATGATCTCTCACGGCTTAATTTCATCGCTGTTGTTTCTGCTGGTAGGCGTCGTTTACAACAAGACAGGCACCCGCGATATAGACGCTCTCAAGGGTTTGCTCAACCCAGAACGCGGCTTGCCCCTGATTGGTAGCTTGATGATAGTAGGGGTAATGGCAAGTTCCGGTATTCCCGGCATGGTAGGTTTTATTGCGGAATTTTTGGTGTTCCGGGGCAGTTTCCCCGTGTATCCGACTCAAACCCTCCTGTGTATGGTAGGGACAGGCTTAACCGCCGTTTACTTTTTGCTTTTGGTGAACCGCGTCTTTTTCGGACGACTGTCTGAAAAAGCTGTAAATCTGCCACCTGTGCAGTGGAGCGATCGCTACCCGGCGATGCTTTTAGCTGTCCTGATTGTCATCCTGGGAATACAGCCTAACTGGATGGTGCGTTGGAGTGAATCCACGATGACAGCAATGCTCGACAGGTCGAGTATGGTCGCGGAAGTTTCTCCTGTCGCTAAATCGGTGGATATCAAAACCGAACCTTAGACCTACACACCCAACTTTCTTCTTATCTCTCCCTAACGATCTTCTAAAAGGAGAAGGAAGCAGAATAAATGTTTTTTACTCTTAAGGAGAAAACTACACCCCTTAAGAGCAAGGGAAGGGGTCGGGGGAGAGTTCAACCACTGGGCAGTTGTGAAAATATTTCCTCTTTTACTTTTTTCATACACATTTTACGGTTACGAATAACTCTCATGCCAAGCACCGCTTTAAAACGTTCAACTCACCCTCTAGCAGCGTATATTAACCGGCTGCAATCTGGAGAAGCTTTACTTGCTGATACGCCAGAAAACTTAGTAGAAGTCGTCGGCATTCTCAAAAGCTATGGAATCGTGCTGGATGCTTATTATAAAAATCTCCTCTACATTGCCGATCGTCAATTCTTAGTGCTGTTTCCCTTCTTTAAGTACTTCAATGGCGAGATTACTTTAAAGAAGTTGCTGCGCCATTGGTGGCACGACCGGATTAATTATGAGTACGCCGAGTACGTGATGAAGGTGATGTTCTGGCACGGCGGCGGTAGTTTGGATGCTTACCTAGATTCGCCGGAGTTTTACCAGCACGCGAGAACCGCAATCGAAGCCAAAATTAAAACAAACTTGCCCATTAGAGGACTGCACAACCTGTTTCCAGAGTTTTTGCTCGAACAAGTCCGTCAGCAAGTTTATTACAGCGCTCTAGGTCAATTCTGGCAGGTGATGAGCGAAATGTTTCTCACTTTATCTGACTGCTATGACCGGGGAGAAATCAAATCAATCCCTGATGTGGTAGAACATATCCTGGCAGGTTTGGTCGCAGCGGCTGCTTTGCCGATTACTTACTCAGTAGAAATTCAAGAAAAAGTTTATGACATCATTCCCAAATCAGCCGGGTTAACCTTTTTGCCCGATGTCGCTGTACCCTATGTGGAAACGATTTTCTTTAGAGGGACGCCTTTTCTAGGAACGGTTTCCTATAATGCCCAGGCTCAGCAAATTTCTCCAGATCAAAGTAGATTTGAATATGGCGCTCTCTATGCCGATCCGTTGCCGATTGGCGGTGCTGGAATTCCACCGACGCAGCTGATGCAAGATATGCGTCATTTTATCCCAGACTATCTGCACGAGTTTTACCGTCGCAGCCGTCGAGGAGAAGATGATTTGCGGGTGCAAATTTGCATCAGTTTCCAAAAGTCGATGTTTTGCGTTACGACTGCCGCAATTTTGGGACTGGCACCCTACCCCATTGACACCACCGATCCATCTGAGCAGTCAGCGAATCAAGCTTATTTAGCGAAGTGGATGGATCGGTTTATCAGCTCGCGCTTAAATGATGTGAATAGTTAAAGAGTCCATTACTGGTTAACATTGATTTGAGAAGTAAGGGCATGGCAGTTTCATGCCCTTATCTGACTGCTGTTGCTAGCAGTGACCCCCTCTTCCCTAAAAGCAGGCTTTAGCTTGGCAAGACTCTGCAAGGTGGTTTCGGGGCGAATTCCCTCATCTTTGTCCACGAGTTGCAATCCTTTTTTGCCCTCGATTTTTATTGGTGCGATCTCCTGCTTGAACCAGTCTTGTTCGGTAGCGATCGCTGCTAAGTTAAACTGTTGCCTGACGACTGAAGTCGTAGCTACACAAACAAAGACCGCCAGCGCGGTCTAAAATACAAAAATCAGGACTTACGCAAAGCTTATACATATAGCGTTCTTGTCGGTTCAATCCCCCCGTGGTTGCCCTTACTATGTGGTGATATTTGCGTAAGTCCTGAAATTATTCTCAGCCTGACGGGAGCAGGCTGAGTTTGTATAGCCCCAGACTTCAGTCTGTGGGAGTCTTGGCGAAGTCCCACAGTTATGACAACAAATCGGATTCAACCTGTACTGCTGCCAATTTTATCGCCGCTGGTAGCGATCGCATCCGCCCTCATCGTCGGCGCTGTTCTTATCTTGCTGGCAAAGGTGAACCCCATCACCGCCTACGGCATTCTATTTAAAGAATCTCTCGCCGACTACTACGGCTTTGCCAATACAATCGCCAAAACCGCACCCTTGCTGTTAGCCAGTTTGGGGGTGCTGGTGCCTTTGAAGGCGGGTTTGTTCAATATTGGCGCAGAAGGGCAAATTTATATGGGGGGACTCGGTAGCGCCTTGGTGGGGTTGTATCTGCAAGGATTATCCCCATTAATTCACCTACCGCTGGCGCTGCTGGGGGGATTTTTACTAGGGGCAATTTGGGGATGGATTCCGGGTTATCTGAAAGCGGTGCGGGGTGTGAATGAAGTGATTACCACGCTGCTACTTAATTATGTGGCGCTGAACTTTGTGGGATATCTGGTGAGTAATCCGATGAAGGAACCGGGTGCGCCGAGTGCCTATTCAGCGCTAATTGCAGAATCTGCCCGATTACCGATTATTTTGCCCCAAACTCAAGCTCATGCAGGGATTTTTATCGGATTATTCGCTACAGGAATATTGTGGGTGTTGCTGACGCGATCGCCTTTAGGATACCAAATCGAAGCCGTAGGACAAAATCCCACAGCCGCCCGTTATGCGGGGATGTCAGTAGAACGTACCATTATCGCTGTAATGGCGTTAGCTGGAGGATTAGCAGGACTGGCGGGTGCTGGTGAAGTTATGGGGCTGAAATATCGACTATTCGACCGCTTTTCACCGGGATATGGATTTGATGCGATCGCGATCGCCCTCCTCAGTCGTGGTAATCTCGCCGGTATCGTCCTCACTTCCCTCTTTTTCGGTATCCTCCGCAGCGGCGCCAACGTCATGCAACGCAGCGCCAACGTCCCCTTCACCGTAGTTTACGCCATCCAGGGTTTAACTGTTTTGTTCATTGCAATTAGTTTTGCAGTTGAACGTCAAATTAAGTTGACACTCCCCGGCTTAAAAGCACGGGGATTCTAAGTTCTTCCTAATTACTTGCTCTAACAGGTTTTCACCAATTAGCGTAGAGGTCACTAGTCCCTTAGCGTTACTTCGGGATTGCCCATCCCTAGCAAGTCTTGCAAGTTTTAGAATATTTAACGCTGCATTTACATCTCTATGCAACTCACATCCACAAACACATTTATGGGTACGGGTTGATAGAGACTTTTTGACGATTACGCCACAGCTACTACACTTTTGGGATGTGTAATGAGGCGGTACAGCAATAGCTATTTTGTCAAACTTAACAGCGAAATATTCCAACCATTGTCGAAACAAATACCAGCTAGCATCACTAATTGATTTTGCTAAACAATGGTTTTTGACCATATTTGACCATATTAGAAACACGCAAATCTTCATAGGCTACTAAGTCGTTAGACTTGACTACGCAACGTGCTATTTTCTTAGCATGTTCTATACGTTGCCTACTTACTTTCAGGTGTTTTTTGGCGTAGACTTTTCTTGCTCTGCGTCTACCCGACGAACTTTTTACCTTTTTGTAAATGCTTCTTTGAGAATGTTTAATAGCTTTCTCAGCCTTTCTCAAAAACTTGGGGTTGGGTTCATGATGCCCGTTGCTGTCAGAATAGAAACTTTCAATTCCGACATCTAATCCGATTTCAGCGCCTGTTTTAGGTTGGATATCTACTACATTAATCCCAATGCAGAATTGAGCGTAATATCCGTCTGCACGACGAATTAATCTGACTCGTTTGATATCTTTGAGATTGTAAGATTGGATATCCCATTTGCCCAAAAGCTTTACTTCGCCAACACCTTTTTTGTCAGTAAAAGTGATGCGTCTTTTAGTTCGATGAAGCTTCCAAACCGAAGTTTTATATTCAGCGCTACGACAATCTTTTTGGAATCTGGGATATCCTTTCTTCCCAGACTTTTTAGACTTGCAATTATCGTAAAAGCGAGATATAGCAAACCACCCGCGTTCTGCGGCTGACTGTACAGCCATTGAGTTTAGTTGAGCAACAAAGGGAAATTCTTTACGTAATTCTGTACTGTACTTGTTAAGGGCAAATTTATCAATCTTCGCTTCTCTTGGCGCATCCATCCAATATCTAATCGCTTTGTTGCGAACAAATTGAGTAGTACGGATAGCATCGTCGATAGCCATATATTGATGTTTTTTACCTTTAACTTTGTATTCCAGGACTAACATTTTATTTTCCTTTTTCGACCTATTTATATGATATCGTGTATAGGACATAAAAACCTAACCCCCTTCCCTCGTAGGGAAGAGGGAAAATTACTCCCCTCCCCTTGCACCTAGTGGGTTGGGGGAAAGGTTCCTGATTCAGCATGGACAATCTCAACTTTTTCACCGATTACCTAATTGCCAGCTTGCGCCTCTCAGTACCCTTAGCATTTGCTGCCCTTGGCGGACTTTTTTCCGAACGTTCAGGAGTGCTAAATATTGGACTAGAAGGAATGTTACTATCCGGGGCATTTGCTAGCGCCGCCGGAGCATTTTTTACCGGCAATGTTTGGCTGGGAATGCTGTTAGCAATCATAGTTGGTGGCTTAGTAGGACTGCTTCATGCCTATCTATGCATTACCTGGCGCGTCGATCAATTAGTATCTGGACTTGCAATCAATCTTACAGCAGCGGGATTGACTTCTTTCTGGTCGCGTGTTTTATTTAATAGCGGTCAGGCGCAGCAACTACCAGGCATTCAAATCATCGGCATTCCCGGATTGCAAAATATTCCGATTATTGGTAATTTCCTCTTCAATCAAGACCCATTAATTTACTTACTATTTCTGTTAATTCCCCTGAGTACATACGTGTTATTTCGCACAAGTTTAGGCTTGTCCTTACGCGCCGTTGGAGAATATCCCCGTGCTGCTGATACTGCCGGAGTTTCTGTCACCAAGGTGCGCTATGTTGCAGTCACTCTCAGCGGTTGTCTCGCCGGTTTAGGAGGAGCTTATCTAACATTAGTTCATGTAAGATTCTTTGTAGAAGATATGAGTGCGGGAAAAGGTTTTATCGCCCTTGCGGCATTAATTTTTGGCAGATGGCATCCCGTCAGCACTGCTTTAGCTTGCCTGTTGTTCGGTGCTACAGAAGCTTTGCAACTGCGAATTCAAGCCTTTAATCTGAATATTCCCTATCAATTTTTGGTAATGTTGCCTTATGTCATTGCCCTGTTGGCGCTAGTAGGATTAGCTGGCAAATCCACACCTCCCGGCGCCCTCGGTGTTCCTTACATTCCCGAAAGTCGCGAACAATGAGTCGATATCAGTTAATTATTTTTGACTTTGATGGCACTTTAGCAATTACGCATCCAGCTATCATATCCTGCGTTATCAAAACCTTTCAGACCTTTAACATCGACCCGCCAGATGAAGAACAGATTCGCTCAGTAATTGGCATCACCCTTGCCGAGGCTTTCCCGATTTTTCATCCAGCGATCGCGCCCAAAGAAATTCATACATGGATTCAAACTTACAGACACTTTTATCAAACAGAAGGTTTATTAAAAATCGATTTATTTTCGGGAGTGAAGCAAGTGATTCAAGCTGCATCCTCCGAGGGTTTGAACTTAGCAATTGTTAGCGTCAAACACACTAAGTTTTTAAAGCTTGCCTTAGAAAAGCTAAAAATTAATACTGACTTCGATCTGGTTATAGGCGATGACGGACAAACGCCAACCAAACCGGATGCAAGCTTATTCCACTCAGTCATCCAGCCGATTTATCCAGACATTCAAAATAAAGAAGTTTTAGTTTTTGGCGACAGTCATGTAGACTTAATGTTTGCTAAAAATGCTGGATTAGATGCTGGTTGGGCTGCTTATGGCTATGGCGATCGCGCAAAATGTTTAGCACTCAACCCAACTTTTGTCGCGAACGATATTTCCGAACTGATTTCAATCATCAAACCCTAAGCGCAAATCGCTACTTTGTCCCGTACAAGCGATCGCCTGCATCCCCAAGTCCTGGGACAATATAACCGTGTTCATCTAATTTTTCGTCAATTGCAGCCGTATAGATAGGCACATCCGGGTGTTCAAGGCGTAAGTGTGCAATCCCCTCTGGTGCTGCCAGCAAGCACAAAAACTTGATTGACATCGGGCTTACTTCCTTAATTCTGTCAATCGCAGCGACGGCTGAATTTCCGGTTGCCAACATTGGATCGACAACCAAAATATCTCGCTGCTCAATATCATTAGGAACCTTAAAATAATACTCAATCGCCACATGAGTTGTAGGGTCGCGATATAAACCAATATGTCCCACTCTTGCGGAAGGAATCAGTTCCAAAATTCCATCTAAAATCCCCTGTCCTGCCCGCATAATTGAGACAATTACCATCTTCTTTTCAGCAGCAAGCATGGGTGCCAACATGGGGGCGATAGGCGTCTTAATTTCTTCATATTTCAGTGGCAAATCTCGCGTCACCTCGTAAGCTAACAACATCCCGATTTCTTTTAGAAGATTGCGGAATTTTCCCGTGCTGGTTTCCGTTTGCCGCATCAGGGTCAATTTATGTTGGATCAAGGGATGTTCGATTACAGTGACTTCAGCATTCATTAATAAATTCCTCTCCAAAGATGCCCATAGACAAAGCCTGCCTACGCAGGCTCAAAAAATGAGCAAAAATTCCTTTTAGCCCGCGTAGGTGGGCTTATTTTGTATAGCCGCAAATTCTATTCGCCAGATAATTTCTATTAAAACACGGTTCCATCACTCTCAATTTTAATTGGGGGAACGCCGCCTTCTCGTAATTGTGCGGCAATTTTTCTCCCCGCACTCCAAGTTCCTCCTTGTAAAACTTTTACCAGTGGTAATTCATCAGCAGTCATATTCAGCTTTTGCCGAATAGTTGTCGCAATTCTATCCAACAAACTAATCGTTAAAGCCCTCCACTCTACAATTACCTCAGAACCAACTGGGTAACGTTCCTGCAAAACTGCTGAATCTTTGACTTGTAACAGTCCAGTATCTAGACATAAACCGCCGTTACGATATTCTGGTAAACCTGTAAGTTCGTCTAGTCCAGTGATTTCCAAATCGAGTTCCTGAAGTGGTTCTAAAAGAGAGTAAGTTAACCACTGAGAGAGTTTGTGAAACGGCACATAATTGTCGCTTTTCTTATCTCCCAGTAAAGCTGAATGAATCCAGACATCGCCTAAGTTTACCCCAGCGATCGCTAGTCTCCCCGACCAAATTTCCCCCAATCCCTCCAAAACCGCATTCAACACCTTACTAGCAGGCAGTTCTCCATGATTGCTCTTATCCAGCAGGTAATTGACTAGATTGCCAAGACGCGGGTTTTCCGTGCCAAAAAACTTGGGATTTTGGCTGAGTACTTGTCCCAAACGCTGTAGCAGCTTAACACGCCCTTCCACCCCTACCAGCGGATTTTTTTCACTCACTTGGAAACCCTGCGCTAAAGCGGGTTCTCTTAACTTTAGGAGTCCATCAGCATCTACCTGTAATAGTGATTTCGGGTTACTAGAAAAAGCACCTTGAAAAAACATTCGGAAGCTAGCCACCGCTAAACCTTCCGAACGCCGAAACACTTGTCCCATTTCTAGTTCGCAATACTGCCAATCTGCACCCGCACCTGCATCCAATAAGACGCTAACGATCGCCAAATCAAACTTAACTTTAGCTTTTTCTAATCGAGTGAGTCCCATTAAAGCTTGTTCGAGTTCCAAAAGACGAGGCACATTTCCGACTTCAAAATGTCGCCAGCGACTGTGAAAAGGAATGTCGAGATCGGGATAATCATCGCGCATCACCCCGATAACATAATCAGCGCATTTGTCTAACTGCGTTAAATCAACTCCAAAGTAACGAAGTTTGTCTTCACAGCCTAAAACAAAGATGCGATCGCATCTTTCCCGAATTGCCGCCAAACTCCTCAAATATGCGATCGCTTCCTGTTCAGAATTGCTCATAAACAATTAAAACGCAAACATTAACTTTGCATACCGAGAGCGTTAAAAATCCTCATCCCCTAAACCCCGTCCCTTAATTTCTGCCAGAGTTGTCGCAGTGGGCACTTCTCCCGACGTATAGTAACCGGCGGCTTGCTTGGCAGCAATTTCCACCCACGCATCTTCTGGAATCCAATCATCAGGAATCGGAATACGTTCGATTACCTCAATGCCAGAATTTGTAATTGCGTTATATTTCATATCGCTCATCGACACCAAGCGGTCAATTCGGGTAATTCCCAGCCAATGCAACACATCCGGCATCAGTTCTTGAAACCGCATATCTTGAAGTCCCGCCACACATTCAGTACGGGCAAAGTAGGCATCCGCGCGATCGCCTCCTTCCTGACGTTTGCGGGCATTATAAACTAAAAATTTAGTAACTTCGCCCAAGGCACGACCTTCTTTGCGGAAATAGACAATCACCCCCGCGCCGCCTGCTTGTGCCGTCTGGATGCAGACTTCAATGCCATGCACCAAATAAGGGCGACAAGTGCAGATATCGGAACCAAACACATCTGAACCGTTGCATTCATCATGTACCCGCACGGCAAGCAGTCGGTTGGGATCTGTAATTGCTGCGACATCGCCAATCAGATAAATCGTCGTGCCGCCAATCGGTGGTAAGAATACGTGTAAATCTGGGCGCGTCACCAATTCTGGGAACATCCCACCCGTTTGCTGGAAGAGAATGCGACGCAAATCGCTTTCTTCAATGTTGAGTCGCTTGGCAATACCGGGCAAATACCAAACTGGATCGATTGCTACCTTTGTTACAACTAAATTGCCGTTACTTTTGATAATTTGACCGTCAACTTGCAAGCGCCCTTTTGCCACAGAATCTTGCAATTCCGGCATATTAATGTGAGCTTTGGTGACAGCAATAGTGGGGCGAATATCGTATCCCTCTTCATAAAATGAAGTGTAAACTTCGCCCACGATTGCTCCAAATGGATCGAGTGAGACAATTTTGTTCGCATCTGCCCAACTGGGGTATGACCCAATGCGAACAACCGGAGAGGTATTAGTTAAATCGGCGCGGTGATTTGCCTGAAGTGCGCCAGATGCGATCGCTAGTGCCCGATAAACGGCATAAGATCCCGAATGCGTGCCAATTGCATTCCGTTGATTTGGGTTAGCTAATGTCCCAATAATTGGCCCTCGTTTAATCGGATCGCTTTCTCCCCAATGGATAGAAACCGATTTTTTACCCGATTTACCCGGATGGGATGTTAAAACAATATGCTTATGGGAAGATACTTTTTTTGGGTTTTCCATAAATAGCTCACAAGATGCACTCAAGATGTCGTCCAGGGCAATCTAAGCAGGGGAGTGGAAATAAGCTCTGATCATAGCAAGGTGATTTTGGCTCTTAGAGTATCCTGCACAGCCAAATCTGTTTGTGGTTGCTACCCTTTCATTTAGTATTATTTGCTACAAATTTGCCCAATTTACTGATTTTTAAATTAACTTAATAGAAATCTAATCCTATCGCTATACTCCCATGAATTCATCCATGCAAACGTTTGTGCTTAACCTTTTCTCCCCTAAGTTTTGTATGGGATTTTCAGTGCTAGTTAGGCTTTATGAGTAAACTTTACCCACGCGATCGCGGCAGATTATCCCCGCACTACAATAACTCAGGACTTAGGCAAATATCACCACATCTGGGGGGCAACCACAGGGGATTGCCCCTACAAAACGCTATATATATAAGCTTTGCGTAAGTCCTGAACTTCAACATTTCCGGCTGGACGGAGTTAATTAATGCTCGTGCTAAATCCGACCCTAATAAAGGTAGCGACGCCAAAATATTTACTTGGGCTTTGAGCTTTGTTTTGCCCGATGTCGGTGGACTCGGTAATCTGCTAAAATTTGCGATCGCTCAACCGTCCAAATCAATTGAAAATGATGTTTCTGGGCGCGAAAATCCAGATCCCTCTTTACATTTAGAAGCGTTTTACAGCTATCAAATTACTGATAATATTGCCGCAAAAATTTTTTCTGATTGCACAATGAACTTTTATTGTTTCCTAACGCCCAATCGCCAGTGGTTGCCGTCTAAAAACAGCATCCCCCGTCTGCACATCAAACCAGTGGATATTCTGAAGTGGCAATGCCAGCGTTACATCTTCGCCACTCCAGTTTTGAGCGGTCGGTAACAAGGTACGAATTGTCGTGGGTTCTGCCTGCGCCTCAACCCGCACGCTAACTAAGTTGTGCATCCCCAAGTTTTCTACCAAATACACCCGACCCCGAACGGTGTTTCTATCTTCTGGTTGTGCAATGCGAACATTTTCCGGACGAATCCCCAACACAATCTGAGGCGGCACTGTAGGAACTTCCGGCAGCGGTATTCTAAAATTACCCAGCATCGCGGAATTTTCTTGGCAAGGCAGCGTTAACAAATTCATCTGGGGACTGCCCACAAACCCAGCCACAAATAGATTTGCCGGATTATTATAAATACGTTCGGGAGGGTCAAGTTGCTGCACGTCGCCCTTATTAAGAACAGCCACTTTGCTAGAAAGAGTCATCGCTTCTGTCTGGTCGTGGGTGACGTAAACAACTGGAACGTGTTGAGCTTCAAATAGTTGCTTAATTTCGGCCCTGACGTTTTCCCGCAACAGCGCATCCAGGTTACTCAGGGGTTCATCTAATAAAAAGACATGAGGGCGGCGTACCAAAGCCCGTGCTAGGGCGACCCGCTGCCGTTGTCCGCCAGACATTTGACCCGGTTTGCGGCTCATTAATTCGTCTAATCCCAATACTCTTGAGGCTTCTGCCACCCGTTGTTTAATTTCTTCAGAGGGTGTTTTTTGCAGTTTGAGAGCAGAACCGATATTTTCGTACACCGTCATGTGAGGATAAAGGGCATAGCTTTGAAATACCATTGCAATGTTGCGATCGCCCGGTCGCAAGTTCGTGACATCTTTATCCCCGATCGAGACCCGACCGCGAGTGGGTTCTTCCAGACCCGCAATCAACCGCAAAATGGTAGATTTACCGCATCCAGAAGGTCCAAGTAAAGTGAGAAACTCACCATCTTCTACGCTCAAGCTAACGTCTTTGACCGGAATAACTTTAGGATTATATGTCTTATTTAAGTTTTGGAGTTCGAGTCTAGCCATAATTTTAAACAGGTTGAAGGTTGAAGGTTGAAGAAAGTTGAAGTTTGAAAGTTTTTACACCTCGTTTTCTGGCTCAGTCTGGTAAAAGTTATGGTTTTTAAGTTTTGAGCGATCCATTCAAAACCCAAAACTCAAAATTCCTAACTCTATCCTTTAACAGCACCCGCCGTTAAACCTTGGACAATCTTACGCTGGAAGAACAACACCAGTAAAACCAGGGGCAAAGTCCCCAAAACGGTAGCCGCAGCAATTGGCCCGTATGGAATTTCAAATAGCGACGCACCGCCTAATTGAGCAGCCCCAACCGGAATCGTCTTCATATCTTCACGAGTAATAAAGGTAAGGGCAAAGATAAACTCGTTCCAGGCAAAAATAAAGGTGAGAATCCCAGTCGTTACCAAAGCTGGAACCGTCATCGGCAGTAAGATTTGCGTCAGCATTTGGAAAGTATTGTAGCCATCGACTTTAGCAGCATCTTCCAAATCTTTTGGCAATTGCTCGAAAAAGCTTCGCAGCACTAAAATGGTCAGCGGTAAATTGATGGCGGTATAGGGAATTATCAGCGCCAAATAGTTGTTACCCAAGTGCAATACCTGGACAATTTCTAACAGTCCCAAAAACAATAAAATTCCAGGGAATAAAGTAACGATCAGGACACCGCCGAGGATAATTTTGCCGCCCCAAAGATGCAATCGTGCGAGAGCGTAAGCAGCGGGTGCCCCAATTGCTAAAGCCAGAGCGGTGGAAGTAATCGAGACGAAGGCACTATTTAAAATGTAGCGCCCAAACGGACGACGAGCGAATAACTCAATGTAGTGACTGAACGTGTATCGAGTGGGAAAATAGACCGTGGGAACGGCGGCAATATCTTCATTGACCTTGAATGAAGTCAGCAGTTGCCATAAAACTGGCGCTAGGGAGAAGATCAAGACTAAGGCAACTGCTACCGGCATTAAGATTTTTTTCCAGGGAATTTTTTTTTCCCTGGTTGGGGTTGGAGTGGTTGGGCGTTCTTGTGGAATTATAGTCATAACTTAAGCGGCTCCTGAAGTTTTGGCACGAGACCGACTGAGCAACAAACTAGCGATCGCTACCGCTACAATCAGCAACATAAATGTCACTACCACCAGCGCCGCACCATAACCAAAGTCTAAGTAGCGCATCACGGTGGAGTAGATGTACAGCGAGACTACTTCCGTCGCACCTCCAGGCCCGCCACCCGTCATCACCGTAATCAAGTCGAAAATTCCGAAAGATTGGGCAAACCGAAACAGCAGTGCAATCAAGATTTGCGGCATCAGTAGCGGCAGCGTAATCCTAGTGAAGTTTTGCCAAGGGGTTGCTCCATCAATCGAATGGGCTTCGTAGAGGTCTGGCGAAATCGACTGCAACCCAGCCAACAGCAGAATACTGATAAACGGCGTTGTTTTCCAAACATCGGCAAAAATCACCGCCATCAATGCCAGCGTCGGCTCTCCCAGCCAGTTAATCCCACCTTCAATTAGACCGACTCGCCTAAGGATATCGTTGACAACTCCAAACTGGTCGTTAAAAATCCAAACCCAGGCAAGACCAATCAGAGCAGTCGGCAACGCCCACGGTAAGATAGCCGTAGTTCGCACCAAGCTTCTTCCCCGAAATTTCTGATTCAGAACCAGAGCGATTCCCAGCCCTAGCAATAGCT
Source organism: Coleofasciculus sp. H7-1 (assembly GCF_057473865.1). Lineage (NCBI taxonomy): Bacteria > Bacillati > Cyanobacteriota > Cyanophyceae > Coleofasciculales > Coleofasciculaceae > Coleofasciculus > Coleofasciculus sp. H7-1. Next base: position 46,959 of record NZ_JBYCCT010000076.1, on the reverse strand, counting down.
CGATAATTACGGCTGAGGTAGTGAATACTGTCGTCGTCCAGAAACTCTGCCAGAAACGACCATCCCCCGCCATCCGCCCGTAATTATCCAGACCCGTGAAGACAGGTTGCAGCTTTGTTCCCAGGTTCTTAGTAAACAAACTCAACCAGAATGCCCGGACAATCGGGTAGCCATAGACAAATAAAAGCACAAGCAAGGCGGGCAGTATTAAGATCCAGCCCGTGCGTTGTTCCCGACCTCGGATTGTATGCAGGTTCATCATGAAGTCAAAAGTAAAAATTAAAAATGCTAACTCCTGAAAGACTATCCAAATCTCGGATGTGTAGGCTCCCTTTGAGGCAACGAAACCCAGCACTGGTGCAGTTTGTTGGGTTTCGTTTACACTCTACCCAACCTACGATTTTTCAGTGCAGGACTTACGCAAAGCTTATACATATAGCGTTCTTGTCGGTTCAATCCCCCTGTGGTTGCCCTTACTATGTGGTGATGTTGCGTAAGTCCTATTTAATTTACTTTTGCCTTTTACAGGGTTGCCTTGTTATGCCGACGGTTTCGCTTGACCCGCGTTGAGGAGTCGGCGCGTTTCATTAGCGGCAGCTTGCATTGCTCTTTCAGGACTCGTCCGGTTTGTGAGCGCGGCGCTAAGGTAGCGTTGCAAAATATCAGAGGCTTGGGCATATTGTGCAATCTGCGGACGTAAGACGGCTCTTTGCACCACCTCCAAAATCTGCGGGAAGTGGGGGTATTTAGCTACAATCTCTGGGTCTGTAAATAATTCCCGTCGGCTGGGCAGATAGCCTTCTTGCAAAATAAATCGCCGCTGTGTTTCTTTACTGGTAAAGTATTGAATCGCTTTCCAGGCTGCCTCTGGATGTCGAGAGGATTTAGAAATTCCAAAACCCCAGCCGCCTAGGCAAGCCGCCCCATTTTGACCGGGGACGTGAACCATCGGTTTAATCCCAATTTTTCCCTTGATTGGCGAAGTCTCTTCATTCGCTAAAGGCCAGACATAAGGCCAACTTCTTAAAAATGCTGCCTGACCGTTTTGGAAGAAGCGTCGGGTATCTTCTTCGTGGTAGGTTGTCACCCCAGGCGGGGCAATACCCTCCTGAACAGTGTCGCGCAAAAACTCGATGGCTCTTAAAGTTTCGGGTCGATCTAACCCAACTTCCAGCGTGTCGGGATTCACCCAGAAGCCACCAGCGCCTTCGAGGACTTCCATAAACATTGCCACCAATCCTTCGTATTGGCGACCCTGCCAGACGTAGCCCCAATTTACCTTTCCTGCCTTCTGCAAGGCAATGGACGCTGCTATCAAGTCTTGAAATGTTTCTGGCGGCTGCAATCCTGCTTCTGCTAGCAAGTCTTTCCGGTAGTAGAGCATCCCAGCATCAGAACGAATTGGCAGCCGGTACAGCTTGCCTTCGTAACGTCCCCCTGCTACATCATTGGGTGAAAATGCTGCCAATTCTTCTTGGGAAATTCGGTCGCTGAGGTCTAGCAGCCAACCAGCCGCCGCAAATTTTGGCGTCCAGATGATATCCATGACCACCAGGTCATAAGGAGATTCTCCCAAGATGAAAGCAGATGTATAGAGGTCTTCAACCAAGTTGGCGGCATTAGGACCTTCAACGATGTTGATGCGAATGCCTGGATTGTCTGCCTCGAAGTCTTTGATCATCCGCTGCAAGGGTGGGGCATCAGGGGCAGGCAGCAACAGGTTGAGGGTGACTGGCTGCTGAGCCATCACTATCCAGCTAAACAGTACGATGCCCAAGAAAAGAGCCAGCCATACCCCAAAGTGACGCAAATATCGGAGGTTTGGTAGGAATTTTCGCAGTTGGTTTACCGATTGGCGATACAACATTGTTGCTCGATCAAGCAGAGGTTTAATTAGTTGATTAAGAAACTAAAACACTTAAACTTTCTCAACCGTCTCATTTAATGGTTGGCTTGCTAACTTTGCTTAAGATTGCTTAATATTCTGATGAAGTAACCTAAAAAATTAGCGGGTGCTATAGACAAAGTTTCAATTTGTCAGCTAGGCAGATGATTCTGTTGAGAAAGCCCGAAGTTTACAGAAGCATATCCTAGGCTGAACTGAGATTTTATCTGGTTTTGCTAGCAGTACGAACTGTTTATTTCCAATAGATAAAAATGCTGCGATCTCAGTAAATTAATTTCTTATTAATCAGAGAGCAACTTTCCAAAGATATAGCAAGTTGTAAACAAATAACTTTCTGAGGAGGTATAATTTGCAGACATAAAAGTGGTAGACTTTAATCTAGAAATTTAATTTTAATAAAATTAAAAGAAAGTTTGATTAACCCTGGAAGCTTTGAGAGTAGCGATCGCTGCTAAAAACTACCCAATTGTGCAAACCACTATTTTTACCTATACTCATCCATGAGAATTAGCAGTTAAACAAAGCGACTGGGTGGGTATTCACGACCGAACCGCTGTACGAATAAGTAGACGGACTTAATTATTTGTAGGATGGGTAGAGCGGGAGCGAAATCCATCAAACTCTTGTCAATGTTGGGTTGAGTAGCGATCGCCCAACCTACAAAATGACTTGTACCATAATTACTTGTCAATGTAATGTTGGGTTTCGTACCTCAACCCAACCTACAAAATGACTTGTACCATAATTCCTCAGTCCTCAGTCCTCAGTCCTCACTCCTCACTCCTCACTCCTCAGTCCTCAGTCCTCAGTCCTCAGTCCTCAGTCCTCAGTCCTCAGTCCTCAGTCCTCACTCCTCACTCCTCACTCCTCACTCCTCACTCCTCACTCCTCACTCCTCAGTCCTCAGTCCTCAGTCCTCAGTCCTCAGTCCCGTAAAGATTGAGAGTTATCGGTTTGAAGTGCCTACAGCCAGCTTTGCCACCACGTTCGCCAATTCAGATGGCTCAACTGGCTTCGCCAAATGCATCTGGAAGCCTGCCGAGAGAGCCTGTATGCGGTCTTCTTCCCTCGCATACGCAGTCAGCGCCACAGCCGGAGTCTCTCCCCCTTGGGTGGCATCCAGTCCCCGCACTTTGCCAAGCAAAGAATAACCATCCTCGTGGGGCATCCCAATGTCACTCACCAGAACATCGGGTCTTACTTGAGGAATTAGCTCAAACGCTTCCTGTGCCGATGCCGCCGCGATCGCTTCAGCGCCATACTGTTCCATCATGAAGGTCAGAAATTCCCGCGTGTCAGTATCATCATCAACGACAAGTACCCGCACGCCATCGAGTAAAGTGCTGGGGACGGAGGATTGAGAACTGAATAAGACATCTTCTTGCATTGTTAGTTTTTTCCCCTCACTCTTGATAAGTGGCAGCATCACCGTGAAAGTTGCCCCCTGTCCTTCTCCCAGACTTTCTGCATATACAGTCCCACCGTGCAGTTCTACCAAATGACGCACGATTGCCAAACCAAGTCCCAGTCCACCGTACTTCCGAGTCGTTGAACCATCCGCTTGTCGGAAGGAATCAAAGACATAGGGCAAAAAGTCAGCACGGATGCCTTTACCTGTGTCGAGGACTTGAATTTGGGCATAGTTGTGATTAGTCCTGAGTCCTTGGTCATTTGTCATTGGTTCGGGTTCGTTGGCGAATGACTTTTGAGCGCTGACCATTGACAGTTTCACCTCAACACGACCCCCTTCTGGAGTGAATTTAATCGCGTTTGAGAGCAGATTCCAAACAACTTGTTGTAAGCGGCTGGAATCGCCCGAAACCAGCCCTACAGTTGGATCGAGCCAAGACTGAATCTGAATAGATTTAGCGTCAGCCGCCAGACGCACCGTGTCGATTGCTGCCTCAAGGGTGGATACTAGGTTGATTTGGGAGATATTTAGACCGACTTTTCCTCGGATGATGCGCGAGACATCCAGCAAATCATCAATTAGCTGTGTCTGCAACTTAGCATTGCGCTCGATAGTTTCAATGGCACGAGTGGTGGTAGCTTGGTCAAACTTTCGGGTGCGGAGTAGTTGCGTCCAACCGAGTATTGGGTTGAGGGGCGATCGCAACTCGTGAGAGAGTATCGCCAGGAACTCATCCTTCATGCGATTCGCTTGCTGAGATTCTTGGTAAAGCTGTGCATTGTCAATCGCCGCCGATGCCATCTGAGCCATTTGTACCAGGATGGCTTCATCTTCTTCGGTAAATTCACCCTCGTATTTGTCGGAAAGTTGGATCAGACCAATGTTTTTTCCATTGCGACCGATCAGCGGTACAGCTAGCCAACCCCGCATGGGTGGGTGCTTTTCTGCCTCCTTCCCAAAACCTCGCCAAGCTGGATGTGCTTCTAGCTCGTCCTGGGTCATCCGCATGGGGCGTTTCATGCCACAGACAGCCGCATAGATACCAGAACCATCGGTTTTTTCACTGTAATCTCGCCACTGCGCGTACTTATCTGACAGAGAGACAGTGTTAATTGCCTGTGCCCAGTTGTCGTCTACTGTCATGCTAGTGACTGACTGATGTGCCCCGATAATGTCGCGAGACTGCTCTGTAATTAGCCATAGCATCTCTTCGAGAGATAGGGTTGAATTGATGGCAACGGATGCCTCCGCGAGCCTTTGCAAACGGCTGGTATATTGCCGTTGGCGGGTTAGCATTTGGGCGCGTTCGATAGCGATCGCTACCTGATCGCAAACAACCTTCATCAATTCAATTTCATCCGCCTCGAAGCGGTTGCGATTGCGGGTACCAAAAGAAAGCGTTCCGATGATCTGACCGTGGGCAAGTAACGGGTGACAAGCATAGGCTGTCATTCCCAGCGATCGCGCCATTTCTATCTTCGGGTCTGTGGATTGCTGAATGTTCTCTCCGACGAAGTGGTGATGCTCCAAAGCGACACGTCCGCACACAGTTTCACCCAACTCCAACCACTCCCTTTCTTTGGCAACTTGCTCGGAAACTCCACCACAGGAGTTTAAATGCAGAAGTTGTCTTTCTCGATCGACCAAGTAGTTGAAATAAACCTCAAGTCCTAGATGAGAAAAAAGTTCTTCCAATAGATTGTCGATCAGTTCTTGCGGTCGATCGTTCAACAGTAACTTGCTAGCCGTTTCCGAGAGAAGCTTGAGTCGCTCATGGCTTTTGTGGAGGTCTTGTTCGGCAGCTATGCGATCGCTACGTTCCTGGCTTTCTCGCAACGCCCGTTTTACTGATGGAACCAGTCGCTCTAGCCGTTGCTTCAGCACGTAGTCTGTTGCTCCATTTTTCAGGGTTTCAATCGCTAATTCCTCGCCAATCGTCGCCGAGACAAAAATAAATGGCACCTCAGAACAAAGGGTGCCAGCGATTTTCAGAGCCGAGATGCCATCAAACGACGGCAGCGAATAGTCTGAGAGAATCAAGTCAAAAGAGTCTGTTTCTAGTGCTGTAACAAAGTCAGTGCGCGTCTCTACTTGCACCAACTCGCAGTCTATCCCGCCATCGGTTAAATTCGCATAGATGAGTTCTGTATCTAGCAGACTGTCTTCGAGCAAGAGGATATGCAGGACTTTCACGAGACTCAAACCTTTTTATGATTATTCAGCACAACGGTGGAAATCAACGTATAGCGTTTCTCATTTGGATGAAGTACAGCAATTAAGGTTGTGAGTGAGATGTGTAGGCTCCCGCCTGAGTTCACGTTACCCAACACTGGTGAAGTTTGTTGGGTAACGCTATCGCTCTATCTAACCTACAATTTTGCTTGGGTTAACCGATTTATCTGCAAGAATGCGTTTGCCCTTACAGGTGTACCTCACCCAATTGCCAACCGCTATAACTCTTTAAAGCTGAGAATGGAGAATGAGAGTTTTGAATCTGAGTTAAAGAAAGTTCTTTAATTCAAGATTCAATATAATTCTTTTTTCGCTTACCAATTCCCTTTCTTCGCATTAATAACCTCCACTAGAAATGCTTAATTACCTCTATCTTAGACAGCACAGACAAGGGGAAAGGAACCGGGTGGTGGCTGATTGACCACTGCCCAGAAAAGCCCGATTCCCTTAATAGCGTTGACAAATTCATGAAAATCAACCGGCTTCACAACATAAGCATTCACGCCTAAATCGTAACTTCTAATCAGATCCTGCTCCTCCCGTGAAGAAGTCAGCATGACGACTGGGATTAGTTTCATAGTAGGGTCAGATTTCAACTGTGCTAGCACTTCCAGCCCATCCACTTTGGGTAATTTCAGATCCAGCAGTACCACAACCGGATTTCCTTCAATCCGCAGCTTAAAAATCCCCCGTCGATAAATATAATCTAGCGCTTCCTCCCCGTCGCGCACGACTACCACTTCGTTCGCTAGATGGTTTTCCTCTAGCGCTGCTAGTGTTAATTCGACATCGTTCGGACTGTCTTCAACTAGCAGAATTCGTTTTAATTCCTTCATTCATCCCCCTATATCAATTAAAAATTAAAAATTAAAAATGTTAGATAACTTTTGACTTTTAATTTTTGATTTTTAATTTTCATGGTTTTTCTGCAAACTTTGGCAATGAGAAGTAGAAAGTTGCTCCACCCTCTACCGCTCCCTCTGCCCAGGTTCGACCGCCATGACGATGGATAATTCGCTGGACGTTCGCTAATCCAATGCCAGTCCCCTCGAACTGTTGCTCGCTGTGCAAGCGTTGAAATACGCCAAAAAGTTTGTGTACGTACTGCATATCGAATCCTACGCCATTATCACGGACAAAAAAGACAACCTCAGACTCATTGTCAGTGCTGCCAATTTCAATTTCGGCATGGGTGCGTGTCTGCGTGTACTTAACAGCATTCGCCATCAGATTCTGGAGTACCAGCCGTAACATGGAAGGGTCGCCCTGTACTTCAGGTAAGTTGTCAATTTGCCAATTCATGGCGCGTCCATTGATTTCCTGCTCCAGATTGCGTTGGACTTCTCGAACCAGCCGATCCATATTAATCGATGTATAGCGCATCTCAGTGCGCCCCATGCGGGAGAAAGCTAGCAATTCATCGACTAGCATTCCGGCTTGTTTAGCGGTCTGGGTGATAGTTTTGAGATAACGCAGACTGGTTGCATCCAGGGTTGTTGACCCAAGTCGTTTCTGGAGCAAGTCAACGAAACCGCTAATATGGCGAAGTGGTGCCCGCAGATCGTGGGAGACAGAGTAGGAGAAAGATTCAAGTTCTTTATTGGCGGCTTCTAGTTGGGTAGTGCGTTCTTTGACCCGTTGTTCCAAGTTTTGGTTGAGTTGTCGAATTGATGCTTCAGCTTCTTTGCGATCGCTAATATCGATACACGAGCCGATATAACCCAGAAAACTGTCATCTGGTGTAAATCGGGGAATCCCCATATCTAGAAGCCATCGGTACTCCCCATCAAAGCGTCTGAGGCGATATTCCATTTTGAAATCTTGACGAGCATCAAACGCATTTACATAAGTATCTAAACAAAACTGGAAATCGTCGGGATGGACTCCTTGTGCCCAACCATTGCCCATCTCTTGTTCCGTTGTCCGTCCGGTAAAGTTTAGCCAGGGTTTATTGAAGTAGTAACAGAGCTTGTCAAGACCAGACATCCAAATCAAGACGGGAGCCGTATCTGCCATTTGGCGAAAGCGTTCCTCACTTTCGCGTAATGCGGCTTCAGCAGATTTGCGATCGCTAATGTTGCGGAAGTATAGCGCCAACCCCCCCATTTCCGTCGGATAGGCGCGGACGACAAACCAAGCGTCGAAGGGTGGATAATAGTCTTCTAGTTCCATCGGTACTTGCTCGGCAACTGTCCGCCGGTAAAGCTGACCGAAGTTGGTGCCTTCTAGCTCCGGAAACTCTTCCCACAAGTTCTTGTCCAGAAGTTCTTCAGGAGAACGACCCAAAGTTTTGGCTCCCTCGTGGTTGAGGTAGGTGAAACGCCACTCGTGGTCGAAGGCGAGAAAGCCGTCGGTGACACTTTCGAGAATCAGAGAGATTTCCTCTCTGGCGGCTTCTGCTTCTGCACGGGCAATTTGCTCCAGGGACAACAGCAAGGCGCGTTCTGCCTCCACTTGTTTGCGATCGCTAATATCCAGTACGAAGGCGACGCCGTCTTGCTGGGAGTCGTTGAGCAAGGCAATCCCCAGAACGATCGGCACTCGCTTGCCATCCCGTTGGACGTACTCTTTCTCATAGATATTGGAAACTCCAGTTGCTAGAACCTCTGCGATCGCTCGATCGTCTAGGTGCTTGTACTCTGGGGGCGTCAAGTGTCTCCAACTGATTTTTCCCAATTCGGTAAATTCTTCGCGAGTATAACCAACCAGGCGAAGATAGGCGTCGTTGGCGTCGGTGATGAAGCCATCCACGTTCCAGAAGGCAACGCTGCTCAGGTTGGAGTCGAACAGCCGTCGGAAGCGATCTTCCGAGCGACGCAGCGCCTCCTCAGCCGCTTTGCTAGAGCTAATATCGCTAACTAAGCCGACAAATCCTTCGACTTCCCCAGAGCTGTCAAACTGGGGAATGTAACTAGCACTGATGTAGCGGGTGCCGCCATCTTTATACGGTAGTTTGGTTTCGTAAGTAACTTGTTTTCCTGACAAGACTGCTTCGATATACGGACGAGTCGCTGCATAAGCTGCTTCGCCCAGAACCTCCCAGACGTGCTTTCCATATACTTGTGCGGCGGAATGCCCGAACCATTCTTCATAGGCTTTGTTATGAAAGCGATAGCGCTGTTCTGAATCGATGTAGGCAATCAGGACTGGCAAGGCATTTGTAATCAGGCGGAGTTCATTTTCTCTTTTTTGCAGCGCCTCCTGCGCTTGCTTGCGCTCGGTGATGTCCCGGAAATAAATGCCCAGACCGTCTTCGGAAGGATAAGCATGGATCTCAAACCAGATGCTTAACGGCTCGTAGAACTCCTCGAAATGGACAGCCACCTGCTCGGCGATCGCCCGTCGATATTCTCTCTCAATTTTTGTCCCTACTGACCAAGGCCATTGCTCCCAGTGAGTTTTGCCAACGATTTCCTCTGGCTTTTGGCTGTTGAGCCTCGCCGCCTCTTGGTTTACATAGGCGATCAGCCACTGGCGATCCAAGGCGACAAACGCATCAGTCATGCTCTCCAGGATGTTAGTAACGCGACGGGTAGACTCCTGTAGCACCGACTCTGCTTGCTTGCGATCGCTCACATCGGTAATCATGGCAAGGGTGCCGACGAACTCTCCCGTGTCGATGAGAATTGGATTGGTGGAAACAATCGTCCAGAGAGCCGAGCCATCTTTGCGGCGGAATTGCCAGTCATCTTGAGCGGTGACGTCTGGGTTGGGTTGCTGCATTTTTTGCAGTGCTTCCCGGCGCGACGCTTCATCCACAAACTCGAAAATGGAGCGCTCAAGCATTTCCTCGACGCTGTATCCCAGCATTTGCGCCATCCGCTGGTTGACATAGTCTGTCCGTCCTTGGCTATCGATTGTCCAGATGCCTTCGTTGGCAGTATCGATGAGGCGACGATAGCGCTTCTCACTTGCCTGTAGCTTCAGCAGACTCATCTCTAGCCGCTGTTTGGCAGTATGTAGTTCCGAGTTCAGCGAGCTGATCAGGAACGTCACCAGAAGGAATACACCCAATCGCACCACGAGGCTCGTGCTGGTGACGCCTAAAGAATAGAGCGGTTCTAAGAAGAAGAAATTGGTAACTAAAGTCGATAAAATGGCAGCTAGCAGCCCCGGAACCATGCCACCATACCAGGCACTAATCGCCACTGCTGCATAAAAGAAGGGGAAAACGAGTGGTCCCATCAGTGGCTGTAACAGGAGTGTCAGCAGCAGTGCTACCACCACGGTCAAGACAGCCACGCCATAGCCTAGTAGTTGGGAGCGTGTTACTTTCAGCATGAACCTTTCAAGATTGGAATCCAGAGCGCACCTTCACCAAGGCTTTTTTTACCCTAAGGTAGATGAAAAATTTTTTGCATTCACCCTACGGATTATTTGTTGAGCTATTTGCATCAGCAATGATTAGCCGCGATCGCCCTCGAAGAATGCGACTCGCCACTTTTTCCCAGTATCTTTGCGTTCTGGTGTCCAAGTTCACGCTAATCTCGTTCATTCAGCGCGATCGCTCTCGAAATTAGTTAATAAAATACTAAATAAATCAGTTGAGAAAAATGACATGAAAACAGAAAAAATACCTGGCGAATAGAATTCCCGTCTAAACAAACTTAGGCACGTTCATGCCGTAAGGCTTTAGCCTTCAAGGGAGGGTAGTCCGTCATCGGACTAATCTGCAATCTGCCAAAGTGATATGCACCATTCTTCCATTATCTCAATGACCGCTGACGAAATCGCTGAAGAATATGTCAATTTAATGGCAAAATTGATTGACTTGCCACTCGCTCCAGAACACCATCCAGGTGTGGTGGAAAATCTGAGCAGAATTGCCGCGATCGCTCAACTCGTCAATGAGTTTCCTCTGCCGGATGAAATCGAAGCCGCACCTGTGTTTCAGCCATGAGCCAAGCCTATCCTGATGCCACTCAAATTGCCTGTGCCGTGCGGAATTTTGAAGTTTCAGCAAAAGCTGTCGTTGCAGTTACATTGGCAAGAATTGCCGACCAGAATCAGACGCTGAACTGTTTTACTGCTGTCACTGCTGAGATGGCAATGGCAGACGCCGAAAGAATCGATCGGGCGATCGCGCAAGGCAACGATCCGGGTGTTTTAGCAGGCGTGCCCTTTGCCGTGAAAAATCTCTTCGATATCGCCGGTTTAACTACCCTCGAAGGTGCAAAAATTAACGCCGAAAATCCTCCAGCTACCCAAGACGCCACCGCCGTCGCCAAACTCAAACAAGCGGGTGCCGTGCTAGTCGGGGCGCTGAATATGGATGAGTACGCCTATGGCTTTGTCACCGAAAACAGCCACTACGGTACATCAGCAAACCCCCACGATCTGACTCGCGTTAGCGGAGGTTCCTCTGGAGGTTCTGCGGCTGCTGTGGCATCTGGGTTAGTGCCGCTGACGCTGGGTTCAGATACGAATGGCTCAATCCGTGTTCCTGCCGCATTTTGCGGAATTTTCGGCTTTAAGCCGACTTATGGGCGTTTGTCAAGAGCAGGCGCGGGATTGTTTTCCAGTAGCTTCGATCATATTGGACCTTTTGCACGTTCTGTGCGCGACCTAGCTGCCGTTTTTGATGTCTTGCAAGGGGCAGATGCCAAAGATCCGGTTTGTACGAATCGCCCTCCAGAACTGTGCTTGCCACACCTCAAACGGAGCATTGAGGGTTTGCGAATTGCTGTCGCGGATGTTTATTTTGCCCAAGGTGCAGAACCAGAAGCGTTGGCAGCGGTTGCTAATGTAGCGCGGGCGTTAGGCGTGCAAGAAACTGTCACCATCCCCGAACCCCATCGGGCAAGGGCAGCGGCGTATGTGATTACAGCGAGTGAAGGGGCGAATCTGCATTTAGCTTCCTTGCGATCGCGTCCTGGTGATTTCGATCCGGCAACCCGCGATCGCTTTCTAGCGGGTGCCCTAATTCCGGCAAGCTGGTACATTCAGGCACAGAGATTTCGGCAATGGTACCGCGATCGCGTTCGGGAAATCTTCAGCGAGGTTGATATCATTCTCGCCCCAACGACTCCCTGCGTTGCCCCTCGGATTGGACAAGAAAAAATGGCGATTGCTGGAGAAGAGGTGCTAGTCCGTCCCCACCTAGGACTGTTCACGCAACCGCTATCTTTTATTGGTTTGCCCGTTCTATCTGTCCCGATTCATCGCCCCGATGCCATGCCTTTAGGAGTGCAAATCATCGCCGCACCTTATCACGAGACGCTAATTCTCCGGGTGGCGGCGGTACTGGAGGCACAGGGTATCATTTCAGCGCCGATTGCTAATGGCGATCGCTTCTAACTTGCTTGTGGAGACGTTCGCGCGATCGCGTTTGGGTGATGACTAAGTAGGCGGGATTAATTATTTGTAGTAGTGGTTAGCGATAGCATTAACCCATGCAACTGAGAAAAGGTTATAGTCTGTTAAAACTCACATCTTGCACCTATCGCATTAACCCGCCAGCCAGGGGTTCAAACCCCTGGCTAATAGCGAAAGTCCACTAAAGTGGACTGGGGAAGAACTTCAGTCCACTTTAGTGGACTTTCGCTATTAGCCCGGAACTTGAGTTCCGGGCTGGATTGGCGGCTTGTTGAGAATGGTGCAAGATGTCAGTTTTAACGGAATGCCAGCTATTAGTCCGGAACTTGAGTTCTGGGCGGTTTATGTCTAGAACTAAATAGCTCTGCTAGATGACTGTTAGCTCAAAAGAAAAAACCTCGGTTGTATACGCCGAGGTTAATGTCTAGAGAAGAGATATTCGGTTTAGGAAGGTGTTTTAACAGTGTTGAGCAAGCAGTGTTGAGCTTTTTCAAACCCCCGATCTGGCTATGGGTGTCAATCGCTCTAACAATCGCTCTGGAACACCTCCAGAATTCTTTAATTTTTGAAGTTTCTGCAACCGAAAAGCTATAAATCGGTTGCCTAGCTAACAGCAAAAGTACATTAGCAGGGATCGGTTTATGTGCGATCGCTTGCGTTGAGTGCTACTGCTTTCTTCGGTTTTTTGCCTGCTTTTAGCTCTTGTTTTTCGTTGAAATGCATCTCTAGTGGTTCGCCGACATACACATCAGCCTCCATAAAGAAGCTGTCGGCAGTCATACACTCATCAAGGGTTAGGGTATTCCCTTCTTTATTGGTGTATCGCATGGATGTGTAACCTCGTGTAAACCTATGTAAATTAATATAACATCTTTTTGCATTTTCTTGACAGAATTTTGATTTCATAATAAAAAAGCCTGCTTTGAGGGGAGCATCCCGCTTCTCGGATAAGGCAAACCTAGCCCCCTACCCGGAATCGGGAAGGGGGTAGAACTCTTCGCCCCTCTCCGATTCCGGAGAGGGGTTGGGGGAGAGGTATCCCTTGAAGTATTGTCGCGTATTCAGCCCACCTAGTCGTCGGGCATTTTGGCTGTCATTGGGCACGCTTCATGGAATTCATTAATTAATTGTGCAAGACACACCAAGTCATTTTCCGGTAAAGATTCAGACACTGGCAGGTAAAGAACATACTGGATCAGGCGTTGTGCATTCACAGATCCTTTCGTTGGTTTGTCACCTGACGAAGCGTTATCTATAAAGGTCAAACTGGTATTTCCTTGAGTGGCGTCAAAACCATATTCTCTAAGTTTTGCCATCACAGATGGGGGATTTGAAACCAGTATGGGAACAACCCAAAACGAGTTGTACTCAGTTTTGCTTCCGGGACAAGTAATTTCGGGTTTGAGAAGGGAAAGAAATTTTCGGGCATTTTTTGACCGCCTTTCAAACCATTGGGGATTGCAGTTTCTTAATCTCCGCCTCAAAAGAACTAGCATCTGAGTTGGAGGACGATACCTAATTTTTGCAAGAATATCTCCTTGAGAAAACCCCCGTGTCATTGAGTTAATCACCGAGTCGAGATTCTTTCCTAAGTATTTAAGAAAAACAAGTAGGTGGTAATACAACCAAGGAATAGAAAAAAGCTTTAAGCAAAAATATTTAAGAATGCGTTTAAAAAACCAAGATTCGCTCTTGCAGGGATATTGTCGATCGATATCTCTCATTTGTTGAGCTAGCGATCGCTCACGAATGACAGCGATCGCTCCTCCAAGAGCCGTACAGGACTTGATCGGGCCAAAACTAAATAAACTTACATCCGCATCCTTAGAACCGTGATATTTGTCACCAGCAAAAGCTTGGGCACAGTCCTCAACTAGGAAAATTTGATATTTCTTGCACAGTTTGGTATAAGGCTTGAGATTAATAATCGAGCCGAATAAATGTGCCACAATCAAAACTTTACTTTTTTCCGAAATCAAAGATTCCAGTAACTTGAGATCGGGTGCAAGCGTATCTAAAGAAATATCAACAGGTATCGGCACTAACCCGTGCCGTTTCACCACTTCAACCATATCCCGGATATTGACAGCACTCATCAAAACTTCCGATCCGGCAGGAAGCTTTAATGACTGTAGCAGCAGATCGAGCGCTGTTCTGACTGAAAGCGTGACTAGAACCTCGCTACAATCATCAATTGGCTTGTCCCATCCACTCTTAAACCCAGGCTTAGGGAGAAGTTTTTTGACGTTATTGTATTGAGGTTCTAAACCTTCTCGATTTCCCTGCCAATCAAGTTGAATGTCTCGGATGAGTTGCTCTCTGTTTGGGAAGTAAAGAAAGGAGTACAGACTAGCTGCGAGATCGGCAAAGCTAATATGTAGACGCAATCTAGGATAAACTTTCAGCCTTGTTAAAGGCGACTTTAAGCTCGAATTCGCTAGCGATAAGTCGGTTGTCACATCTTGCACCAGTCGCATTACCCGCCTGAGGTTTAAACCCCTTGCTAACAGCTATAGCCATTTTCAATCGGGTGAGGTACGCAGACGAAACCTAACCCCCTAACCCCCTTCCCGACGCGGTTGTGGGTGAATAATTCAAAGCCTCTCTCCTTCTAGGAGAGAGGAATGGAAGCGAGGTCAAAACTGTACCGCACCCAACCGAGAACCGCTATAAAGTCTTCTAAGAGAAGACTGAGTAAGAATTTTAGTCCATTTCAATGGACTTGAGCTATGAGCCTTGAACTTGAGTTCAAGGCAGACTTTAGGCTACACAAAGAGCGCACTCCAACAACTTCAGTTACTTTCCCAAACAATACCGCTACTTGGTCGCCACACCTGCGATTTGAGGACTAACAATTGGGAGATCAAGCTCAAACTTTTCGTAATTGAGACGGTCAAAACCAGCATTTTCTAATGCTACCCAAGTTTCTCGGTCTGGGTTGCAACCATCGGCAAGAAATTTCCACACTGGACGCACTCCCTTCTGTACCCGTCGCAAGAAAGTGTCTTGGGGTGCGGCGACGTGTTCGATAAACAAGAAGCGTCCACCGGGTTTGAGGACTCGCAAGATTTCATTGAAAGTTGCTGTTAAATCCGGTACCGAACACAAGACAAGGGTACTAACGACCGCATCTATACTGTTATCTTCAGCTTCCAGTCGTTGGGCGCTAATACTGCGAATATCGAGATTGTTTAAGCCATTCCGTTCTGCTTCTTTTCGGAGATAAGGATGCATATACGGGTTCGGTTCGATGCCAATCCAGTGAATGTCTTTGGGATAATAAGGGAAGTTCGCACCCGTTCCAGGGCCAATTTCCAACACATCGCCGTGCAAGTCAGAAAATAGATTGCGCTTGCGATCGCTTACCAGTTTTTCATAGCCAGCGTTGCCTTTGTATAGCAACCAGGCAAATAAGCGCTTATTCCAGCAACAGGGACTTTGCATTTGCAACTCTATAGAAATTTGCTTATTATCTACGACAGATGTCTTCAAACTTAGACTAGCTGCTGACCTGGTGCTGAGTAGCTGTACAACCGCTTGGGGCATGGCATTGCCATGCCCCTACTTGTAGCAATCCTTAGCGAATCGTTAACTTAAATGTGTATCTGGAACTGGTCAGCTTGTAAGGCTGTGCAACCACAACCCGGTAATCGCCTGTTGATGTTGCCTCGAAATAACCATCTTGTGGGTCTTGGAACACTTCTCCGTTAGGCCACACGAAGGAGAAACCGGACAATCCTTGGTCGTCGTTATCGCCACCAACCCGATCTCCTTCCCACACTACTTCTGTAATGATGGTTTGACCTTTCCGTGCCCTAAAAATATAGGTGTCTTTTTTGCCCAGCGGCACCGCTCCCTTAATCGTAGTAGAGCTTCTCCCCCGTGCAAACTGTACGCGCCGATTCACGCCGGTTCGTGGTTCGGCTGCAATTTGTAGGGTAGTATCGCCTACGTTACTCTTAGAAAGATTAACACCGGAGGCGTTTTTAGTGGGTGCTGTCGCCCATGCTTGGGAGTTCAACAATAAAAATGCGCCTGCACTTAGTAGCGCCAGCGTCGAGGCATATTTGCAATTAAATTTACGGAAACCGAATGCCATGTGTTAACCTTCCTTTGAACTGAAGACGAGTTGTCGGCATCTGCACTTAGCACCCTTCAATTGCCTGCTTTGGTGGTTCTTCAAATCGACGAAAAGCATTTCCAGAAATCAGGCAAAAACCAAGGCTCGTTAGGGTTACAGAGCTTTACAGAGCGTGTGTGCGCGGGGAAGGAAAATAGTCATTAGACGCAGGAATGACCAATGGCAATGATGAAAACTTACGACTGGATTGTTGTCGGCGGCGGCATTACAGGCGCGGCGCTGGCTTACGAACTGGCAATCAAAGGCTTCTCGGTTCTTTTATTAGAGCAACACGCCTCACTGCAAGGTGCCACCCGCTATAGTTATGGTGGAATTGCCTACTGGTCAGGGACGACTGAGTTGACGCGACAGTTATGTGCTGAGGGAATTGAGCGTCACCGCATCTTATCTGAGGAATTAGACACCGATACCCAGTTCCGCGAATTGGATTTAATTTTGACGATTGGTACTGATGATGATCCGGAGAAAGTTGTTGCCAACTACGCTGATTTTGCAATTCCGCCTCGGTTACTGGGCGTTGCAGAAGCTTGCGAGATGGAACCGCTACTAAATCCAGATGCGATCGCAGCTGCTTTAACTGTCCGTCACGGTCACATTGAACCAGAAAAAATAACTCAAGGCTACACTCAAGCTTTTCGCCGCGCTGGGGGTGAGGTGCAAATCGATCGGGTGGTGGAACTACTCGGCAAAGGCGCAAAGATTCAGGGAGTCAAAACCGCAACTGCAACCTACCACGCTGCCAAAACCGTTATTTGTGCCGGTGCCATGAGTCGGATGCTACTCAAAGCTGCGGGGATTCCCATCCGCTTGTATTTCACCCATACCGAACTCATCGAAATGCCACCCGTTGATGTGCAGTTGCAGACAACGGTGATGCCAGCAGAAATAAAACGCTTTCAACTAGAAGCAGAAGCAAGTATACCTGAGCGCGATCGCTTATGGGATGAACCCGATTATGAACCTGTTGCACCTATTCTAGATGCCGGTGCGATTCAGTTCAAAGACGGCAGTTTACGCATCGGTCAAATTAGCCGAGCGATCGCAAACCCCAACGCTAAAATTGATGCGGTGGAAAGTGAAGCGAATCTCCGTGCTGCGGTGGGTAAAATCTTACCGGCACTAGAGAATCTACCCGGAAAGTGGCATCACTGCTTGGTTGCGTTTAGTAGCGATCGCCTTCCCTTAGTTGGCGCACTCAATAACGTGGACGGCGCTTATCTCTTCTCCGGATTCTCAAATCCCTTGGTATTTGTACCATCTTTAGCCAAGCATTTTGCGAGTTGGGCAGCAGGTCAAGAAGACGAAGTTCTAAACAAATTATCGCCCCTACAGTTGTATTGAAAGTAACACTTTTAGCGTACTCTTGTGGACAGATGAATTGTCCTCGTAGTGTGAGTCAATGCAATTTATCTGCATCAATGCGGTTAATTATTGCTGAAGTTATTGGGATTGCCGATAAGATTAAACGCTGGAATAATCGCCATATTATTATTGAGCAGATATCCGCTACAAGCTTCAGCCTATAGCGATACAATCCCTATTAGCCTGCTCTCGTCAGGCTTTGTTTGTATAGCCGCGAATGCGAGTCGTCAGGCGTTTTTACTACCTCAATCAACTTTTCTAAAAGCGCTTCAGCTATGACAACCACCAGTTTATTGATTTTTGCGATCGCTGGACTCTTTGCCGGAATTCTCGCGGGATTTTTAGGCATTGGCGGCGGTACGGTTCTTGTCCCGTTATTAGTCGCTTTGAAATACACACCCGTGCAAGCCGTTGGCACCAGTAGCCTAGCAATTTTAATCACGGCAATTTCTGGCAGCGTCCAAAACTGGCGGATGGGGTTATTCAGCTTCCAAAGAGTGATTGCCATTGGATTTCCGGCTGTAGTCACTGCACAAATTGGTGCTTATTTAGCCACCCAAATTCGTCCCTATTTACTACTAGCAGCTTTCGGCTGCTTACTACTTTTAAATGTTTACTTAGTTGAACTACGCAAGCAGCTAACAGCCAAGAAGAAGCAGGAAGAAGAACAACTAAAAACTCAAGGCAGCCACGAATCTAGCATCCC
The DNA here is from genome assembly GCF_057473865.1 of Coleofasciculus sp. H7-1. Classification (NCBI taxonomy): domain Bacteria; kingdom Bacillati; phylum Cyanobacteriota; class Cyanophyceae; order Coleofasciculales; family Coleofasciculaceae; genus Coleofasciculus; species Coleofasciculus sp. H7-1. The sequence goes on along the minus strand of NZ_JBYCCT010000076.1, from coordinate 28,886 downwards.
TAAAAATTCAAATATCTTCTTCAATCCAAATTTTGCCAGAATTGCGACTGGCAGTGCCGCTGGGATACTAGCAGGTTTATTTGGTGTAGGTGGCGGTGTAATTATGGTGCCGCTGCAAATTTTACTTTTAGGAGAAACCATCAAAGTCGCCATTCAAACCAGTTTAGGTGTCATCGTTATTACAGCAATATCAGCTAGTATAGGACACGCTTTCAGAGGCAATGTTTTGTTATTTGAAGGACTTCTTTTGGGTTGTGGTGGCTTTTTGGGAGCGCAAATAAGTACGCGGTTTCTACCCAAATTACCCGATAAAATCGTCAGCTTAGCCTTTCGCAGCCTGTTAGGTATTTTATCAATTTATGTTTTTTGGCAAGCATGGCAAAACTATAACAACTTTAAAATTTAAACTTGCCTAAAAACTCTTTTTAGAGAAGTTTAAACTTTACTAAAAATAAGTATATTTCTATATTTTTTAAACTTATTTTTATTAATTTATATATAAGCAAGCCGGATTTTTTAAAACGATTTGCAACGGTAACGGATAAGATTAAATTGAAGATTTTCGTAGGGAATGGTTGACGCAGGAAACCCAACATCTGCATGGGTTACGCTATCGCTAACCCATGCTAAAAATAATTCAGGACTTACGCAAATAGCACCACATAGTGTGGGCAACCACAGGGGGATTGCCCCTACAAAACGCTATATGTATAAGCTTTGCTTAAGCCCTGAATTAATCCCACTTACTAAGCAACCAAAATTTATATATCGTCAGATTTTGGTAGGGAATGGTTGACGCAGGAAACCCAACATCTGCATGGGTTACGCTATCGCTAACCACTACTACAAATAATTAATCCCGCTTACTAAGCAACCAGAATTTATATATCGTCAGTGGTCAGTGGTTATTGGTCAATTGCAATTGGCTAATAACTACTGACTCATGACTCCTGACTAATAACTAAGCATAGAAACCGTTTCTTTCTCTCGAACCTTTAGCAGGCGACAAGCGCATCTGAACGATTCAGAACTCTTAAATCCTCCTCATCCAACTCGACGGGGACGCCGCTGCGAATTAGTTCCACAAAATCCTCGTTGGGAACCATAAAGCACAGCGTATACAAGCGATCGCCACCTGTATTTTCAATTTTATGAATCCCCGTCGGCGGTACTAATAAGCTGTCTCCAGGGCGCATGGGGACGGTTTTGCCGTCGCAAGTCGCCAGTCCTTGCCCCTTGAGGACAAAAAACATCTCCACAGCCATCTGGTGACGATTGGGAGGAGTTTTCCCACCAACATCAAAAATTTCTACACAAAAAGTTAATGAAACGTTAGCGCTTGCCGGATCGAAGACAATCGCTAACCGATTGCTATCCTCAGGACTGATGCGAAAGGCTTGATAGTCTCTAGGAGACTTGACGACCGGAATCATGCAACGAGACGAGTCCATCGGGCATTTCTCCTCTAAAAGAGATCGGTTTGGCTAATGACTAATTGTTCGTTACCATTGGCGATTAGCATTAGCGATTAGCCAACTTAATTGTTTCTACGATAGCTTGAGAATCTGCCACGAAACCAAAACACTGTTTTACGTTATAAAGAGTGGCTTGCCAGCAATACTCTGGGGATGTGGTAGCAGTACCATCCTTCACCAAAATACAGTCATAGCCGAGAAAGTTAGCATCTTGCAGAGTTGCCATCACGCACTGATCTGCATTGACTCCGGCAAAGAACAAAGTCGTTTTGCCCAGGTTCCGCAAGATGCTGTCGAGAGGTGTATCCCAAAAACCGCTCATCCGGTACTTATCGACGCGGATATCTTCCGGTTTTTGTTCCAATTCATCCACCACCGCCGCCGCCCAACTGCCCACCATCAGCACTGGCGCACCATTAGCTGGCAGCGGATCTCCTAAACCCACGCCATCGCCGGTGGGATTATAAACATGGCGTATACTGGCGCTGATATTCAGTAAGTCGGGACGGTTCCCCCAGTTAACCCAAATAACCGGAACGTTTACCGTTCGCAATTCTGGCAGCAGCGTTTTGAGAGGATTGATGGGAGTTCGGGCGGGTGTCACGTCTACGCCAATGTGGGCTAGCCAGCCATCTGGATGACAGAAATCATTCTGCATATCAATCACCAAAATCGCCGCTTTTGCCAAATCCAGGCGTAACGTCTTGGTTTCTGTGGCTAGGGTGACAAGTTGCGGTTTTAAAGGAGGGCGCGTGATATCGGCAATTTCTGCATCAACTGCCCAAGCATTCGGCGGTACGCCCAAGGTACGGAGGGGTCGATTCATAGGGAGAGTGCAAGGGGGCAATCTTGAGGAATACTACTTTTTCTGCCCAGGACTCTTAAATTTTTCTATTTCTTAACTTCAAGGGATAAATGCGCGAGTTCTACACTACAGAAGGTTTGGAGATATTCCCAGACCTAACCCCCAGTCCCTTCCCTACAAGGGAAGGGAAGCCATTTTCAAAGCCCCTCTCCGTATCGGAGAGGGGTTTGGGGAGAGGTCTGCCGACTTGTATGTACAACACGGTAGCGCTGTTCACGGGGAGGGTTGGGGAGAGGTTGCGGAACAAGAATGAAACAATCTTGTTGCTTAAACCACCATCGGTAACTCTTGAAAGCTACTTTTTAGTAAAGTTTTATCTTCCTCGGCGCGGAGGAGTCCCATTACCCGATCCTTATAATCCTGAAACAGAGGATTGCACTTAATGTCATAAGTGCGATCGCTTGGCAGTTTTATACTTAATTCTTCTTTAACCGTACCTGGACGCGAACTCAGCACATAGATGCGTTGAGATAGAAAAACTGCTTCCTCAACATCATGAGTAATCATAAATATTGTTGTCCGCGTGCGTTGCCAGACTTGCAGTAAAAATTGCTGCATCGCTTCTTTCGTCTGGACATCCAACGCCCCAAACGGTTCATCCATCAGTAAAATTTTAGGTTGCGAGGCTAAAGCGCGGGCGATCGCTACCCGTTGCTTCATCCCACCTGAGAGTTCCTTCGGAAGTGCTTTTGCAAACCCAGACAATCCCACCACATCTAGATAATAAGCCACCCGTCGCCGTCGTTCTACCGAGGAGACACCTTGCAGCTTTAAGCCAAATCCCACGTTATCTGCAACACTCATCCACGGATACAGCGTATAGCTCTGGAACACCATACCACGGTCAGATCCCGGTCCCATCACCCGCACCCCATCGACCAAAACTTCCCCCGCCGTGGGAGTATCCAATCCAGCAATCAAGCGCAGCAACGTTGACTTGCCAGAACCCGAAGCACCCACCGCACAGATACATTCTCCCTCTTCAATATGCAAATTGATATCTTTGAGAGCAACGAGCGAACCGCGTCTGGTTTTGAATTGTTTATGGAGTTGAGAAACTTGCAAATGCATAATCAGTGACAATTTTAAGTTTTAGATTGAATTGCCCGATGTAATCGTCATTGGTCAGTAACACCGAACTAATCATTCAAAACCAATGACTATTGACCATCTATTTTCTTAATCATTAGCCCACTTACAAGACACGCGCAGTAACAATCGAAACAAAAGATCGATAGTCAGACCAATCAAGCCAATCACAATCAGCCCCGCAAAAATTTCATCGGTTTTGAGAAATCTTTGGGCAACGCTAATGCGGCGACCCAAGCCTTCTGTCGCTGCCACTAACTCGGAAACGATGACTAAGTTCCAAGAAGCTGCCATATTGACGCGACCCGCATCAATGATACTCGGCAGAATAAAGGGAAAAATTACTTGCAATAAAACTTGCTTTCGCTGACCGCCCAAGGTGTAGGAAGTTTCCAATAACTCTTTCGGTACAAACTTCACCGCATCCATCACCATGAGCGTATTAAAAAATAGCGTTCCGATAAAAATTAGCAGAATCTTGGGTTCTTCTCCCAGACCAAAATACAAAATTAGTAAGGGAATAAAAGCCGGTGCTGGCATATAACGCACAATGCCAATTATCGGTTCCATCAACGCTCGAATGCTGGGAAAAGTTCCCATCAATGTCCCTAAAGGAATTGAAATCAGCGCCGCCAGAAAAAAGCCACTCAGAACGCGAAACAAGCTATAGGCAATATCTTTTTGCAAATCGCCAGTTGCTAAAAGCCTCTGAAAAGCGCCCCAAACTTGAGCTGGAGTCGGCAAAAATAAAGGCGCGACTATCCCAGAGTTGGATACTATCCACCAAAGAGCAACCGGGATGCAAATTGACAGAACCATTAAAGTCCATGCCAAATTTTTAGGAATCTCCTCACCAATGCGCCAGAAGACGCTAGGCGATAACATTTTGCGAGGACGAGCGGAATTAGTTTCCGGCAAATCTTCAGCGTAGCGGTTCATGATTTTTGCTTTGCCGCGTAGGCTTTGATAAACTGATCGTCAAATATTTGGCTGAGATTCGGAGTTTGTTTAGTTAACTTAGCCTTGATTAGAAATTTGCTAATTTCTTGAGCGGCGTAACCCAAAGATGCCATGTCATTACCGGGACTAAATGCTTTCAAGTTGTTTTCAATGCTAAAGATTTTAGTCCCGGCTTCGTATTTCTTGTATTCGTCAACCGCGACACCAGCGCGTTTTGCCATCGTGGCGTAAGCTTTGTCAGGATTGCTGCGGATAAACGCCAACGTGTCGAACCAAGTATTGACCAAAGCTTGCACGTCTTGAGGACGTTCGTTAATCAGTTTTCGACTAACAGTTAAATGATCGGGAATTGCTCCTGGAAAGTCTTTAGAACTGAATAATTCTTTACTTCCAGCCCGTTCTAGCGCCTTGCTCGTGAACGGTGCAAAAACTCCAACTGCATCCACTTGACCCGCAACAAAAGCAGCTGCGGCTGCGCCTGTTTCTAAGGGTTGAAAAGTAATATCAGCTTGGGTTAAACCCGCTTTTTTCAGTCCTAAAAGTAGCAAGAAATGATCGACGGTTCCTTCTTCAGCAGCAATTTTTTTCCCTTTGAGGTCGGCAATACTATTGATACCTTCCCGAACAATAATTTTGTCGTTCCCGGTTGAATTGTCATTGACTAATATAATCACTTGATCGGAACCAGCAGCCACTGAGCTAATCGTGTCATTCAAGGTTTGGGTATTAGCACTTAGCTGACCAGCATTGAGGGCGTTAATGGAATCTAAATAGCCATCGAACCACTTCAAATTCACATTAACTTTGTTCGCCTCAAACAGTTTTTCTTCTTGAGCCACCTGCCAGGGCAACCACCCAGGCCAGACACTGAAACCCATTTGAATTGTTTCAGTTTTTGAGGATGTAGTGGTTTGCTGAGGGTTAGCACAACTAACGGTAATGACGAGGCTGAGCAAAAAGACCGAGAATAGAGAAAGTAACTGGCGGGTCTTCATTGAGTCTCACTTTTTACTAGCAGGCTCATTAGGCGGGTAGCATTTCGGTTGCCGTAGCAGATGGGTGTTGATTTAAAACTTGCGATTTTACCCAATCAAACCAGTTTTCTAATCCCTCACCCGTCTTGGCAGAAACCGCAATAATTGTGACATGAGGGTTCATCTGACGAACGTTGGCGGCAATACGATTAATATCAATATCGAGATAAGGAGCCAAATCAATCTTGGTAATTAACAAACAATCTGCTTCTTGAAACATTACCGGATACTTGAGCGGCTTATCTTCTCCTTCAGTCACGCTCAACAAAGCAACTTTAACGTGTTCTCCCACTTCAAACTCAGCAGGACAAACTAAATTACCGACATTTTCAACCAGCACTAAATCAAAATCAGAAGGATTATACTGGTGTTCTAGTTGATGAATTCCTCCAGCTACCATCTTGGAATCCAAGTGGCAGGAACGCCCCGTATTAATTGCAATGACAGGGACTCCATATTGACGCAAACGGTCGGCATCCAACTCCGTCGTCATATCCCCCTCAATTACGGCGATTTTCAACTCATCTGTCAAAACAGCAAGCGATCGCTCTAACAGTGCCGTTTTACCCGCCCCAGGGCTACTCATAATATTGAAACAAGTAATCCCCCACTCATCGAAATGCGCTCGGTTACGATCGGCTCCTTTCTGATTAGCATGGAGCAAGTTAATTCCTAATGCAGCGTCAAATGTTTGATGCATAAGCGTTTTTATTTACCTCGTCAAAACTATACTCAATCCGGTCAATTTTCAGTTCTCTACCTGAGCGAATATCCTCCATCGGTGAGTGACACTCAGGGCAGCCGTATTGCAACCCAACTTGTGGTGCATATTCTTGTTTGCAGCGATGACAAAAGGCAATCAGCGGTGTTTCCTGAATAACCAGTTCTACCCCTTCCAAAAAGGTGTTGTAAGTCTGTACCTCAAAAGCAAATTGTAGACTGACAGGTTCCACACAAGTGAACTTACCAACAATTAAGTGAATCTGGGAAATATGGGGGCGATCGCTCTGAGATTCCCACCAATCTTTTACTGTTAAAATGAGCGCCTTTGTCATGTCAGTTTCGTGCAAGGCTCAACTCCACTCTGCAACTAATTCTGGTTGGGCGTAGGGGTGAATGTATGCGGCTTTTTCTTTTCGCGGTAACTGTCCTGACAGCACCAGATGCGCCATCGTGTCGCAAATCACTCGCGTCGCCATCAAAGATGTCATGTCACTGATGTCATAAGGGGGCGACACTTCCACCACCTCAAGTCCGCAAACGGGTGCTTTCTGAACAATTTTGCCCAGCATATAAAGAGCCTCGCGGGGCAATAATCCGCCCGGTTCAGGCCAACCAGTTCCAGGGACAAAACCGGCATCAATGCAGTCAATATCAAAGCTGATATAAACGCAGTCTGTTCCGTCTAAAGCCCTTTCTAGAGCGAAGTTTACCGCTGCATCCAAACCCATTTCTGTGATGTCTGTAACTGTCAGAATATTTGTGGCTCGTTCTCGACAGACTTTTACACCCTGACGCGGCACTTGCCAGCCACCTATCCCTAATTGCACAAGGTTTTTTGGATTGGCATTTTTGATGTTTGTGGCATGGAACCAAGGGCAGGTGTGCATGCGCTCATCGAGGTCTGTTTCCTGGGTATCGACGTGGCGATCGAAGTGAATAATCCCCAGTTTTTTATCGCCTAAATGGCGGCAAACTCCCCGCACTGTTGGATAACCAATTGAATGATCGCCTCCCAAAATTATTGGAAAAGCACCGGAACTAAAGATGTGAGCAATTCCTTTAGAAATTTGGTCAAATGACTTTTCGTTATTTCCCGGAATTGTGAAAATATCTCCAACATCACACAGGGTAATTTGCTCTCGCAAATCAACGCCTAGTTCAAAGTTATAGGGGGTATACAAAGCAGAAATCCGCCGAATTCCTTGGGGACCAAAACGGGTTCCAGGTCGGTAGGTGGTGCCAGAATCGTGCGGTACGCCTACAATTGCAACATCGTATTCACCCACTTTTCGCACATCTTCTATATAAGGTGCTTTCAGGAAGGTGTTAATGCCTGCGTAGTGGGGAAGTTCGCCGCGAGAGAAAGTGGAAATAGAGCGATCGCGTATACTTTCTGCTGCCTCTAATCCAAACTCTAACCCTTTTGCCACCTCCTGTTGCCAGCCTGTCATTGGCAGATGGGTTTCTTTTTCAAGGGCGCGACTCGCTTCAGTAGACGGCGGTTGCAAATCCGAATTCGAGTTTTGAGAATTAATTTCAGTCATGTTTGAAAAAATGGGATGTTCGTCAATCTAAAAGCTCTATTTTTTATCCCAAGTCCAAAAAAAGACTTGCAAAAACTATAGCCCGGGTAAGCCATAACAGATAAGCCTCTGCTATGTACCTCCCGGGCTTTTCTCCCGCCGTGTAACCAGTCCGTGTTTCAATTTATAAAAACACTCCATGACTGGTTCGCTTCTCTCGGACCAGTCGTTTAAATCTTGAGACTTAAACCGGAACCCTAGAAGCTATTAATTTGTTTTTACCCGATAGCTAGCAATAGTTTGTTGGGATGAACTTTGAAAGCTTAAATGTATAGATATCAATAAATTTTGAGGATGAATGTAGTCAAAGCTACAATTTTGCGGATTTTCCCCTAGAGGTAAACCAGAGTCTAGATAGCGATCGCATCCTACAGCCGGGATTTCGCCACCGAGAAGGCTCAAATCGCACTGGATGCTACAGCCAAACCTGGATGAAAACTACTCCAGGTTTGGCGCATATCAGCGCCCAGATTTTAGGACAAACTTGCCCCTGCATTTGACTCCAGCCTTTCCCCCAGATAGGCTCCACATTGATAGGAAGATACCAAGCCGGAGATGTCTTGTGTAGCCGTAGCCGCGCCTACCCCGCGAGAGCGACTCTCGCCCGGAAAGCTTTAGTCTTCGTGATCTTCAAACGGATCGTTCAATTCCTTGGAAGGAGGTCCGAAAGCAGTGTAGATGGTGAAGCCAGTGATGGCGACGAGAAAGGCAGCGATACAAATGCTAAGAACTGTTGCGGGTTCCATAGGTGAGATAATTTATGAGAGCAGTTCCTATACAATATTACAAAACGTTAAAAACTTCTGTCGAGAGTGATCCTAGGAAAGCTATGGCACAACGGACTTGGTTAGGAGATGTCCTCAAACCCCTGAACTCTGAATATGGGAAAGTATCTCCGGGTTGGGGCACTACGCCATTGATGGGCGTCTTTATGGTGCTATTTTTGGTCTTTTTACTGATTATTCTGCAACTTTACAACTCCTCACTCCTCGTTGAGGGTGTTGATGTCGATTGGAAAAGCCTAGGCCGTTAATCGACTGCAATCTGGCGCGAAGCCCTTGAGCTTTACTTAAAACGCCACGATTAAAAAACACTTATGCTTTCCCGGCTAGACCGGGTTTTTTTGTCAGTTCTATACTAAAGTTAACGTTTGCACGAAAAATCCTATGAATATCTTTGGCATCGGTCTGCCGGAAATGGCGCTAATTATGGTTGTGGCTCTTTTGATTTTCGGTCCCAAAAAGTTGCCAGAAATTGGTCGCAGTATGGGCAAGGCAATTCGCGGCTTCCAGGAAGCATCTAGAGAATTTGAAACCGAGTTCAAGCATGAAGCAGAGCAGATAGAACAAGCTGTCAAGACACTTCCCCAGTCTGACTCAGAGAAAGTGGCAAACGGGAAGTCAGAGAATCACGCAACTAGCTCATCGCAACACAGCTAAAACTGGCAATTCTCGTTCCGACTATAGCGGTTCTCACTTGAGTGCAATATATAGGAACCTCACCCCCAACCCCTCGATTTTCACCCAGAGTGGGGAATATTGAACCCCTCTCCGTTCACGGGGAGGGGCAGGGGTGGGGTTAAACCTTACTGCATCCAATAGAGAATTGCTATAGGGATGGAAAGGGGGTAGACGTTAATTGGCAGCGACTGGTAGAAAGCCATACTTCTGCAATATCTGCTGCCCTCTGTTACTGGTAACGAAGTTGATGAATTCTTTTGCCTGCTGGGAATTTTGACTTTGCTTGACAACCGCTATCCAATAGCGGATAGGTTGAGTTGATTCAGGGGAAATTCTGCTTATCACCTTCACTTTTTTAGATATAGCCGCATCCGTCGCGTAGACAAGGGCGGCGTCAACATTCCCCTGCTCCACATAAGTCAAAACTTGACGCACATTGTCACCAAAAACCAACTTTTTTTCTTTTTCCAGTTTGGTATAAAGATTTTCTTTTTCCAGAACTATTTTTGCGTACTCTCCCGCTGGCACTGTAGCTGGATTACCAATTGCTAAGCGTTTCAGACGACCATCCCTTAAGTCAGATAGTTTCTTCAGCCAAGGGGTTTGAGCGGTAGTTGCCACCACGACTAATTGATTACGGGCAAACGTTTTGCGAGTTTGGGGAAGCAACAAATTCTGCGTTTCTAAAGCATCCATCGGTCGAGCTGCTGCACTCGCAAATACATCAATTGGGGCACCCTGTTCGATTTGCTTTTGCAAGAAACCAGAAGCGGCAAAATTGAAGTTAACTGTAAAGGTAGGAAGCTGAGCTTGAAAGGCTGTGGCAATCTCTGTAAAAGCTTCGGTCAACGAAGCAGCAGCAGCAACAGTCAGCCTGGTAGATGTAGATTCAGACTTCTTTGGGGAGAGAGCTGGGGCAGTGCAAGCCCCCAGCAGAAGACTCACAACCAGACTCAGCAGGATTAGAGAGGGTAGCACAGCGAACCTATTGGCATTCTCCGGGCACTTGCGTGGCATCAAAGAATAACTCAAGCGTTTTCTCCCTAGCAAAAACTATGATTTGTGGCTTTGATGTTCTTGAAGCATATCGCTTCAGCGCTCCGCTTTGCCATTGAGTTCGGGTTTACCAGGAACTTCAAACTTGTAACCGACGCCCCGAACCGTTTGAATTAATTCAGGCTGAGTAGAGTCGATTTCTATCTTCTTGCGAATCTGCCCGATATGAACGTCAACTACACGTGGATCTCCTATGTACTCAGAAGCCCAAACTTCTTTGATTAGCTCGGCTCGACGCCAAACGCGACCGGGATGACTCGCTAGGAAATGCAACAAATTAAATTCTAAAGCGGTTAGGGGTACTGGTTGGTCGCCTAGATTTACCTCTCGACGCACTGGATCGATCACCAGCTTGTCAAAGATGAGGCGTTGCTGTTCGGCGACTTTGAGGGGTCGATGGCGCTTTAAAAGTGCCCCCACGCGGACGCCCAACTCCCCTAAGCTAAAAGGCTTGGTAATGTAGTCATCCGCACCTTGGGAGAAGCCGTGGATTTTATCATTTTCGTCGGCGCGACTCGTTAGCAGCAGCACTAATACGTCGGTACGGCTTTGCAATTCTTTGCAGAGTTGATAGCCATTCGCGTCAGGCAAATTCACGTCCAGAATCACCAGGTTTGGGTTGAATTGATCAAACACGGCGCGGGCGGTCTTGCCGTCTTCAGCAGACTCCATTTGATAGTTTTGCTGACTTAAGAAGCGATAGATGAGATTCCGGATGGCAGGATCGTCATCCACGACAAGAATCTTGTGAGTTGCGGAAGCCATGACCATAACTTTCCACTAAGAACTGGATTATGATTAACGGACAGAGATATTTTAAGCAAACAGGTCGAGTCGGGGAAACAAGCGCTTGTGTTCGGCGAAAAATCGCTTCCTCACCTTATTAATGTTCCCAAGCTTAATGGCGTAATGAGCATTTTAGACAATTATCGTCGCTCTCCCCAGTTAGTGAAAATATCTCGTAATCGTCAATTTTCCACGAGCGGCAGTCTGGCGGTTTGTTTTAAGTCTTTTTTGTCTAAAAAAATTAAATTTGCCGAGCGAATCCGGATAAATCATCTGACGGTTAGCTGGTAAACGAATAAAGGTGTCTTTCGGGAGAAGCGCTTGTGTTCAAGGATCAAGCTAAACTAACTTGGAGGATAGGATGAATGTAGGCACTCAAGGCTCAGGGTTAACTGCGATTGGGCAGCGATTTCAGGGACTTGAACGGCTTAGAACAAAGAACCAGTATGACAAAACTTCACGGAAAATGTATAGATACTTTGTCAAATGTAGTAATTTATGACCATTCCATTCTTCAAGAGCCGTAGCACGTTCTCCAATCAGTATGGAAGTATTCCAATCGCGCTCTCATGCGGTCGGCGATACTCTTTTAGCAACGGAAATTAGGGAGTTTTAGGTCACGTAGGTTAGAACGGCTGGCTAACGATACTTTCTTCTAGCCTGAGGAACTGGCAGTGTAGATATGGAGCTAGATTGCCAGAAACGATTGAGTCGATGAAGACTGCTGAAAATAATAGATATCTGGGAGGTTTTGGATGAGCGAGCAAAATCCCTACGAAAAGCTTGGACTGTCAGAAGACGCAACTTTTGAGGAAATTCAGGAGGCGCGATCGCGCCTCGTGCAAGAGCATCATGGCGAGAAGGAGCTTCTGGAAGCGATGGAGACTGCCTACGATGCGATTTTAATGGAACGTCTGAGGATGCGCCAAGAGGGAAAAATTAAGGTTCCGGAACGGATTCGGTTCCCAGAGCGGGCGATCGCGCCTCCTCCCACTTTTGCGCCGACGCCGGTCAACCGCTCCCCAGCTTGGTTGCAAAATCTGATTGATACCCCCAGCTTACAGGAGGTGGCGTGGCCTAGCGGTTTGTTCTTGGCATTGAGCGGCATCACGGTCTATCCAGCTACCAATGATTCTATGCTGCCGTTGAATATGGCGTTAGGGGCTGGATTAACTTTATTTTTGGTCAATCGTAAAGAGCGGAAATTTGGTCGCGCTTTGCTGCTGACGCTGTTTGGGTTGTTCGTTGGGATTGGATTGGGAACGCTGCTCAATAATGTGCTGATGACGCCAATTTCTAATATCGGATTGACACCGGATAAATTCGTCACGCTGGTGACGTTTATTATCCTCTGGCTGGTTAGTAGCTTTCTGCGCTAAAGCTAAGAATTAATCATGAAAAATTAAGAGTTAATCAGAGAATTTTTAATTTTTCATTTTTTATGTTTAATTCTTCAGGCAGCAGCTGACTCAATACGAAATCCACGGCTTCACCGAGATTGTTTACGATCGAGTCTGGCTGGTATTGCTCAAGTTGAGCGCGATCGCGTATCCCGCACAAAACCCCGATGACCTTGACGCCGTGGTTTTTTCCTGCCATCATATCAGCCTCGGTATCCCCGATCATCCATACATCAGAGGCGGAAGGCAGTTCGGCGATCGCTCGTTCCATCAGCAGCGGTTTGTCGTCGATGTCACGAGTCTTCACGTAGTCGTTAGCCAGGTGGTAGCAGCGATTTTTCGGGAAAAATCGCTCTAAGTCGTAGCGACCGAAAGCGTAATCTAACTCCCGTTGACGACGCATGGTCAGTACAACCAAATCGACACCTGCTTGCTGTACTTTTTCCAGGGCGTCAACGGCTCCGGGTGCCAGGGCGTCATAAACTAGATAAGGCATCGTATGCACGGTTTGACGCCGCAGTGCAGCAAATGCTTGGGCTTGATCTTCATCTAGACCGGAAAGCATCCCGATTTGTCGTTCTGGGACGCGCGATCGCTTCAAAACCCAAAACTCATCCTTAGACATCTGACGCACTGACTGATCTTGCCGTCGCGTCTGTTCCAAACAAAACTGGTAAACTTGGTAATATCGCTCCGAAACGTCCATAATTGGGCCGTCGAAGTCACTAATAATTCTTAACATTTTTAGAAGTAGGGCAGTCTGTATTATTAAGATTAATCACAGATTACCCTATTTTTACCAGCCTGCCGATAATTTCCTCAATACAGGCTACCCCGCTTCATCTGCTCTCGCTCAATCGCTTCAAAAAGAGCGCGAAAGTTGCCTTCCCCAAAACCCCGTGCCTGTAAGCGGCGCTCAATTAACTCAAAGAAGAAAGTGGGTTGTTCAAAAATCGGTTGAGTGAAGATTTGTAGTAGCAACGCTTCTGGGGAGTTTTCCTCCCAATCCACCAAAATTTGTTGAGCCGCGATTTTCTGAATTTCAGCCTCCGATAGCTGAAGTCCTTGCCGCTGAAGCAGTTGGGTGTAGTAGGTGCGGGGGACTTGCAAGAAGGGTAGACCGCGTTGACGGAGTAGTGCGATCGCACTCACAATATTGGGCGTTTGTAAAGCAATATGCTGAACTCCTGGCCCCCGATTCACATCCAAAAATTCCTGAATTTGGGAATTAGCCGATGCGGGTTGATTAATCGGTAACTTGACCCAACCATCCGGATGAAGCATCACCTTACTGTCCAGCCCCGATCGTTCGGTTTGAATCGCAAACGACTGCTGGGGTATAAATGCCAGCGTCTTTTCATACCAGGCAACTGCCCGATCCAAATCCCCAGCAGCAACATTCAGCACTACATGATCGATACCGCCAAACGTGACACCGTTGTTGCTACTGCCATCTAACCGCTCGGAATCATCGTCCAATAAGACTTTCCCGCCATCCCAGTCAAGCTGAGGAAAATTGGAAATAAAGTCTCTATTTTGCCGCTCAACAAGCCTAGGCTGCCTTTCTATCAAGGTATGACTCAAAGAACCCCAGGCGGCAATCTTGCCCCACTTCAGCAACACCTTACCCTGTTGTTCCTGGATGGGTTGCAACACCTTAGCGCCCCCATTGACAGCCTTCGTCATCACCCCTTCCACGTCTGGAACGCTAAAAGCGATGTCAGCAACGCCGGGAGGATGTTGGTGTAGAAACTGGGCAACGGAACTAGCGGATGTCAGGGGTGAAGACAGGAAAAAATAGACTGAGCCGCTTTTGACCACTTCCGTGCGAGTGTGGTTGCTTACCCCAGCGGCTACTGCTTGAAACCCCAGCAGTAGCACAAACCAGTCGCGCGACGCTTTGGCATCTTCAACATAGAAGTGAACGTGGTCAATTTTCATGGTTTATTCCAGTCTGAGCAGCTCTACCTGAGTGTAAATTTTGCCCTCTTCCTGGCATTTGCAGGTCATTCTTGAGAAAGAATCCCTCCTTTGATAAAGTGCTGAGTGCTGTAGGCGTTGGGAAACCCAGCCCCTGTTGAGGACTGAGTGGGAGATGGGGAGAGTGGCGAGAGAGTCAGTAAAAGACAGCAGATTTTATACGTGGTGTACTCAGTTGACGATGACTATTTAGAAAAACAGGTGGCTTTCTGGTTGAATATTAATTTCCATCGGCACCGCTTGCGGATCGGCGCTGAGCGCGAACAGAATCGCATCAGCAGCAGTTTCAGGGCTGAGCATCTTTTTTCGATCGACTTTTAGGCTGACATTATCCCAAAAAGGAGAATCAACGCCGCCAAAGTAGAACAGGGTGAACTTGATGCCGAAGCGCTTCAGCTCATCTGCCATACATTTGCTGAAACCCACAACGCCAAACTTCGAGGCACAGTAAGCCGCTGCCATCGCCATTGAGTGCTTGCCCAGAATCCCCACCACATTGCAGATATGACCGCTTTTATGCTCCTTCATTGCCTCCGCTGCTGCCTGACAGGTGTAGAAGCTGCCTTTTAAGTTCACATCGAGCATGGCGTCTAAATCTGCGGGTTCTAACTGGTTGTACTGCTTCATGACGCCAGCGCCCGCCGCATTGACTAAAACATCAATTTGACCAAAGTGGGCGATCGCTTTTTCCATTAGCGTCTCCACCTGCTGCGGTTTAGTAATATCTGTAGGTACGGTTAAGACTTGGGGGAGTCCAGATGCCAAGTTCGTCAACCGGCTGCTATCTCTTGCCGCCAGTACCAACCGCGCCCCCATCGGTGCTAGTTTGCGAGTTAAGGCGGAACCAATCCCGCCAGTGGCACCGACGACGACAACGACTTTATCTTGCATATTCCTTTATATTTCTTTACATCTTCTCCCATCATACTGACCGCGATTCATTCTGCTCAAACCAGTTATTTCTCGTCTCCAGGGTGAGGAAACCTCGCCTAAGAACGCTCTCAGGAGGCTCTGGCTTCGCGCAATCACCGCCAAAGTCTAGGAAGAGGGTGGGGAAAGCCTAGCAGCGCCTAAGCGCGGCAGTAGCCCACACAGTAGGCATTTCCTGGTAGAGCCTCTCAAAGCAGAAACCGAGACAATGAGCAGATTTCCCAGTTTCAAACCTTGACATTTCGTAAAAATCGAGGCTGTGATGGACAAAGTGCGTGATAGTTCCTGCTTCAGGTTGAGTAAATCATGGATTGGATAGTCAAAGCGGCACAGGAAATATTTGCTGGCTTATCCCAGCTATTTACAACTCCGCTTTTTGAAATCGGCAACACCCGTCTTTCCCTCGGTTCGATTGTCCAACTGATCATGTTAGCGATCGCTGTCTTTATCGCTTCTCGCGCTATCAGCGAGTGGATTAAGCGAAAAATTCTAGTGCGAGTGAAATTGGATCGAGGAACGCAAGAAGCGATCGCAGCGGTCATCGGCTACCTTTTAGCAGGTTTCGGATTTATGATTGTCCTGCAAACGGCAGGCATCAACCTGAGTTCTCTAACGGTATTCGCTGGAGTGATTGGGATTGGGTTGGGATTCGGGTTACAGAATTTATCCAGCAACTTTATCAGTGGATTGACGCTACTTTTTGAACAACCAATTAGAGCCGGAGACTTTATTGAAGTTGATGGTCTTTTAGGAACCGTAGAAAATATTTCTATTCGTTCTACGATTGTTCGTACACTGGATGGCGTTTTTGTCATCGTTCCCAATGTTCGATTTGTTGAAAATCATATTATTAACTGGACTTATAAAGACCCGAAGTGTCGCATCCATATCCCGATTGGAGTTTCTTATGGGAGCGAGCCTATTTTAGTCACAGAGGCACTCTTAGCTGCTGCTCGAATGGAACCAGGCGTTTTATCTTCTCCTGCTCCTAAAGTTTGGTTTAAAGGTTTTGGGGAAAGTTCTTTAGATTTTGAACTATTAGTTTGGATCGATCGACCGCAGGGTAGCGATCCCATTAAAAGTTCTTTAAACTTTTCGATTGAGCATGAATTCCGCGACCGAGGAATCGAAATTCCTTTTCCCCAGCAAGATATACACATTCGCAACTTAGAAGAAATAACGCATCGGTTTCATAAAACCAGTGCCACAGATGTTCCTAATGGCAAAGTCAGTTCGCACAATAGCACCATCACACCCAACACCAAAGTTCTTGCCAAATCCCCCGATAACTGGACGCTGCGCGATTTGTTGCGGAGAGTCACTTTCTTTGAGGCGTGTACGGATTTAGAACTGCGGCAATTGATTGAGTACGGATATCGACAACTTTTTCCGAACGGACAGATTGTCTGTCAAGAAAATGACCCTGGCGATTCATTTTATATTATTCTGACTGGCTCAGTAGAAGTCTTTTCTCAAAAAGCAGAGAAATATATTGCCACGCTTCACAAAGGCGAGTTTTTCGGAGAAATTTCTTTGTTACTGGGAACTCCTCGTTCGGCAACAGTTCGCACTTTGGAAGATTCGATTTTGTTTGTAGTAGACCGCAACGATTTACAGAAGCTTTTAGTCACGCATCAGGAGTTAGCGGATCAGATTGCCCAAAAATTATCAGAACGACAACAGGCGTTACGAGATTTGGGGGTACTGACAGAAGAAGTCTCCGAACAGACTCCTTTAATCCGAATCCGCCAACGGATTCAAAGCCTTTTTGGCATCTAATACCATTTCACTTTATGCTTGCAACCGATACGCCTGTTGTCCCCTTGTTAAAGTGGGTTGGGGGGATCGTAAATGTGGCATCAAAAAAACGAATTGGTATAAGCTCAATTCGCTTGATGCGGGCAAATTTTCTCTCCTGTTTTGTAAGCTCTGTAGAGAAAGTAAAACTTGTATTTTGCTTTGCCTACAGCAATTTTCAGGTAGCTATAACGGCTGAATTAACAAACCTTAATCCATTAATAACTTTTTTTTCATTGTTTTTTAAACTAAAAATAATCTTTGACTATAAAACCTTAACCCTGATCAGGTATTCTGTCTTTGGTTAGATTCTGATGCAATTGAGCATCATGGAGCAAATAAGATGGTGGTGAAGGGAATGAAGTTAAAGCTGAACCCTTGGGCATTGTTGGGAGCAAGCGCACTGGCAACCGCTACAGTCGGTTTATCAGTGGCTACAGTTCAGTCGCAAAGTCCTAGCACAATTAAGATTGATGGTTCCAGCACCGTCTTCCCGATTACTGAGGCAGTAGCGGAAGAGTTCCAAAAGACCAAAAGAGGGGCGGTCAGAGTTACGGTGGGAGTTTCTGGCACTGGGGGCGGTTTCCAAAAGTTCTGCCGGGGTGAAATAGACGTTGCTGATGCCTCACGACCGATCGTCGTCAAAGAAATGCAGGCTTGCAAAGCGGCTGGTATTCAGTACATAGAACTGCCAGTGGCTTATGATGCCTTAACCGTCGTGGTCAATCCCCAAAACACCTGGGTGAAAAGCCTAAAAGTTGCGGAACTGAAAAAAATGTGGGAGCCTGCCGCACAGGGAAAAATCAAAAATTGGAGTCAAGTGCGTCAGGGATTTCCGAATGCACCTCTGAAGCTGTTTGGGCCTGGTGCCAATTCCGGAACCTTCGACTACTTTACCGAAGCTGTTGTCGGCAAAGCCAAGTCCAGCCGGGGTGATTTCACTGCTAGTGAGGATGACAACGTACTGGTGCAGGGCGTTAGCCGGGATAAAAATGCTCTAGGCTACTTCGGCTATGCCTATTACGCAGAAAACAAAGGCAAATTGAAAGCAGTACCGATTGATAGCGGCAGAGGTCCTGTATTGCCCTCTGCTCAAACGGTTCAGAATGGCACTTATAGTCGTCTGTCTCGCCCTCTATTTATCTATGTCAGCGCTAAATCTGCAAATAAGCCAGAGGTGAAGCAGTTTGTAGAATTTTACATGAGCAATGCGGGTCGGTTTGCTAGGGAAGTAAAGTACGTCGCCTTACCAAATCAGGCATATACGATCGGCATGAATCACTTCAAGAATAAAAAGATAGGCACCGTGTTTGCCGGTGATGCACCTGTCGGGCTGCGAATTGAAGAATTGCTGCGACGCGAAGCCAGACAGTGAAAAGAGTTTTGAGTTTTGAGTGATGAATCATCAGTTTTAATGAAATTCAAAATTCAAAATTATACAAAGGGAGGTGTTGTACCTCTCTTTGTTTATTGACATCTTCCACTTGCAATAACCTGCCAGAGATTTTAATCTATGGCTAATAGCAAAAGTCCTCTTGCATAGGACTCATATGCCGACTAGATAAAAATTTAAGTCCATTTTAATGGAGGAGCGCTATTAGCCAAGAAATAAATTTATTGGCGGGTTTTGAGGCTGACCCTTGAATGGTGCAAGATGTCAGTTTATTGACATTTATAAAATATTTACTGCTTGTGTTGGGCACGGATGAGAATGACTGAAAAATCACTGCAATCCAAACAAGCTCAACTATCCCCAAAGCTAGTACGCGATTTGCGCGAACGGGCAATTGAGTTTGGATTATTTCTGGCGGCGCTTTCCTCAGTAGCGATAACAATTGCGATTCTTGCCGTCTTGGTAACAGAGTCCTTGGCTTTCTTCAAGGAAGTTTCCCTGGTGGAATTTCTCACAGACACTCAGTGGACACCCTTGTTTGATGACAAGCACTTCGGGATCTTGCCGCTGGTTTCAGGAACCTTAGTTACCACAGCAGTTGCCTTGCTGGTAGCGATACCTCTGGGGACTATCGCTGCGATTTATCTGAGCGAATTTGCGCGTCCCCTAGTGCGTGAGGTCGTTAAGCCAGCCTTAGAATTGCTGGCAGGCGTTCCTACAGTCGTTTACGGCTATTTTGCACTCTTGTTCGTCACTCCGTTGTTGCAGAAGCTTTTCCCGGAACTGCCCGGTTTTAATATGTTGAGCGCTGGGCTAGTCATCGGCATTATGATTATCCCCTACGTTAGCTCTCTGAGCGAGGATGCCATGCGTTCGGTGCCCGTGCATCTGCGCGAGGGTTCTTATGCAATGGGGGCGACTCGCTTGCAGACAGCTTTGCGAGTGGTATTACCGGCTGCTATTTCCGGAATTTCGGCAGCTTACATTCTGGGAATTTCTCGTGCAGTGGGAGAAACGATGGTGGTAGCGATCGCTGCTGGCGGACAACCGAATCTTACCTGGAACCCAATGGAACCCGCCGCCACGATCACCGCCTACATCGTATCGGTGAGTCTCGGCGATTTGCCTCACGGTAGCTTAGAGTACCAAACCATCTTTGCAGCTGGACTTACCTTAGTGCTGATTACCTTAGTTCTCAACATTGCCGGACATTTCTTGAGGAAGCACTATCGAGAATTTTACTGAAATGTTTTGAGTTATTCGGCATTAGTTAATACCTAATTACTAATTGTCAATCGCCTATCTTCTTATTAACCCTAGCAAAAGACAAAAACCTCTGACTAATGACTAATAACGAATGACCAATGACTAATGACTAATTTACAACAAATCCGCAGTATTATCGCCCGCAACAAGCGCTGGGACGTTATTTTTACAATCATCGGCGTGTTGTCAATGCTAGTTGGAATTGTCACCTTGCTGGCGTTGGTAATTGACCTGATGATTGACGGTTTACCGCGCCTGGATTGGCAATTTTTGACTTCCTTTCCTGGTCGCAAGGCTGAAGAAGCAGGCATCCTATCAGCTTGGGTAGGAACCAGCTTGGTAATGTTAGTAACTGCCGTAGCAGCGATTCCAGTGGGCGTGGCAGCTGGCATTTACCTGGAAGAGTATTCTCGGAAAAACTGGCTTGCCGATTTAATCGAGATCAATGTCACCAACTTGGCAGGTATTCCCTCAATCATCTACGGGCTTTTAGCCTTGGGCTTCTTCGTGTACGCATTGAAACTGGGCGAGAGCGTTCTCACCGCCGGGTTAACGCTGGCACTGTTGGTTTTGCCCATCGTGATTGTCACCACGAGAGAGGCTCTCCGCGCCATTCCCAATAATATCCGCGAAGCCGCCTATGCAGTTGGGGCAAGTAAGTGGCAAACCATCTGGGATCATGTTTTGCCTTACTCAACTGGCACAATTTTGACTGGCATTATTGTTGGTTTAGCACGCGCCATTGGCGAAACTGCGCCTTTAATTACGATTGGCGCGCTTACTTTCATTGCCTTCTTACCAGATTCCCCGATTCAGGGAGAATTTCCCTTCATCTCTTTTAAATGGTTGCAGGCTCCCTTTACGGTCATGCCGATCCAAATGTTTGATTGGGTGTCTCGTCCGCAGGAAGAATTTCAGGTGAATGCGGCGGCGGCAGGTATCGTACTAATCGCCATGACGCTAACGATGAATGCGATCGCAATTTATCTGCGTTATCGTTTACGCAAACATATCAAATGGTAAAAAAAACACAGTCCAATTCATCTCACTCCACCCCAGCCAGAGCCATCAAAGCTAAGGTCAATCACTTAAATTTCTACTACGGTTCGCTCCAAGCACTCAAGGATATTAACTTGAAAGTGGGTGAAAAACAGGTGACAGCGCTGATTGGACCTTCGGGGTGTGGCAAAACCACGTTGTTGCGATGTTTTAATCGGATGCACGACCTCTACCCTGGCAATCGCTACGAAGGGGAGATTCTGCTAGATACCGATGGCATCAATATTCTCAGTCGTAAAGTTGACCCGATAGAAGTCCGGATGCGGATTACGATGGTGTTTCAGCGACCCAATCCTTTTCCGAAATCGATTTATGAAAATGTGGCGTATGGTCTGCGAGTGCGCGGTCAATCAAAGCGTAGCGCGATTGATCACAAGGTGGAGCAAGCTTTAAGAAGTGCTGCGCTGTGGGAGGAAGTGAAGGATCGGTTGAATGACTTGGCTTTCAATCTTTCTGGGGGTCAACAGCAGCGCTTGTGTATTGCTCGTGCCTTGGCGACTGAACCTGAGATTATTCTCTTCGATGAGCCGACTTCTGCTTTAGACCCCATCGCTACCGGCAGTATAGAAGAATTGATTAGTCAGCTCAAGAAGCAGGTGACGATTCTGATTGTGACTCATAATATGCAGCAGGCAGCTCGTGTTTCTAACTATACAGCTTTTATGTACTTGGGTGAGATTGTGGAGTTTGACGAAACTCAGAAAATCTTTTCTCAACCTTCTCAAAAGAAGACAGAAGACTATGTGAAAGGACGTTTTGGATAGGTTAAAGGGTAAGATTAGCGATCGCGCTTTGATTTAGGAGTTCTGCGCGATCGCTACTTGATACCCTTTATTTATTTTTTCTACCTTGAAGAAACTACAAGAATTTAAAAATTGAGTAAAGCTACCTTCCAATTTTAAGTGTTTGAGAATTTCAGTGATTGGTTGATTGTATTGCTTATGAAATTCTACTCCTAAAGTTTCTAGGGGGATATAACTTTTGGAGGATTCGGCAGTTAAAATAGTCAAAATCTTTAATAACACTTGTTCCAGCTCAAAGCGGGAGTTAATTTTAGATAAAGAAGCGGAAGCGATCGCTACCTGATAACCCTGCCCATTTTTCTCCACTTTCAATGTAGAGCATGACTGTAAAAATTGGGTAAAATTAGTACCCGCTTTTAATTTTTTCACCAGTGCAGTCGGGGATTGACCATATACTTTACTGAATTCTCCACCCAACGCCCCTATTAATATTTGAGCATCTAGAGACTGGACTTGCATTGCCTTAATAATATTTAAAACTGCATTTTCTAGTTCTGCTAGAGAATTGATACTAGATAAAGACTGAGGTTTCTCCTCTGATTGTCGAGCGTATTTAGGGTTTTCTGGTACTTTTTGGAGTTGCACAAAAGTCGGTTGTCCGAGTTGACTATTATCAGTTTGTAAGTCAGAATCTTGTTTGGTTGTTTTAGTCAGTTGACCGATTTTAAACAGCGTAATATATACCTCAGATGTTTCCGGTAGTTGATGCACTACAAAATCTGAGGGTCTATCTATAAAAATGTCTTTATCATTCTTTTCAGGACTATAACTATCAACAACTTGATTGATATTAATTTCGTACTTTTCGTAAAATAGCTGAGATAATGCAGATAACTTTATCCACTGAATTTTAGCCCGCTCTTGTTCTTCTAAAATCAGCATTTTTAAATAACTAATACATTCCACTAACGGTGGAATTACGGGTAAATATTTAGACGTATAAGTTTCAATTTCACCAGTTTGATAGTTAGATACCGTTATATTGCAACCCTGCCGAAAAACCCGATATACTGTTAAACCATATTTCTGAAGATGGTTACAAAGATTAGTCATCACTGTATCTGATGAGCAAACTAAAACTTCCTTAACTTTTGGGTAATGTTCGCGGATTGACAAGCCAACTGCTATCATTTTTCCATCAGCGTTATCCCTACCTGCGGGAACGTGAATTAAATCATAGCCGCGTTCATGCAATTCCGCATCTAACTTACCCATGCGCCGCCAATTTGCAAAGGCAATTTTCACCTGGATAGGGTAGGTGCAGACTGTTGTTAAAAACTTTTCTGTTGCGGAATCGAGTTGTAAGTTTTCGGCGTCCAAAAGCAAAATCGTGATATGTTGCTCCGGAATCAGCACTCGTGGCACTTCCGGTGGATGTGAAAAGCCTGAGCCATTTCTGGGATCTATTTCAGAGGCTGAATCGATTAAAATACGAAGTTTTTCTATTAACTTACTAGATATCGGCAATTCCAAACATTGAGGAGTTAAGATCAATTGCAGTAATTTTTGTACGGTTTTAATGAGTGCATCTCTATCGGGTGCTTTGTTGAGTTCGACTTGCAATTTCAGCAGGAAAGATGATTGATAAGGAGCATCACTCCAGGGAACATTCCGGTACTTTTCAGTTAATAATTTTGGCTGCTGTTGCTGAATGAAAATAATGGCTTGATAGAGACAGAAGCTAATTTCATTAATAACAACAGAATCATTTACCGAGGTCACGCGAACGTTATCTGGCATAGTTTTTTTTGGGTTATATTCAGGCGGCTTACCCCTGAAGTCTCTAGGGGGCGCTCCTAGTGTTAGGATTCCCCTCATAATAAAAGAAAGTGCTTCATACTTCTTAATCTTTACTATGGCAAGAGACTTGCGGGGATTCATCAAGCTACTGGAGGAACGAGGGCAGTTACGGAGAATCGACGCCCTGGTTGACCCAGATTTGGAAATTGCTGAGATTTCTAACCGGATGTTACAACGCGGTGGCCCTGGGCTGCTATTTGAAAATGTAAAAGGGTCAGCTTATCCGGTGGCGGTGAACCTGATGGGTACAGTTGAGCGGATTTGCTGGGCGATGAATATGCAGCATCCGTTGGAGTTGGAGGAACTGGGTAAAAAGCTGAGTATGTTGCAACAGCCGAAGCCACCGAAGAAGATTGGGCAAGCGGTGGAGTTTGGTAAGCTGTTGTTTGACGTGCTGAAGGCGAAACCAGGGCGTGATTTTTTCCCAGCGTGTCAGCAAGTAGTTATCCAAGGCGATGACCTGGATTTGAATAGATTGCCGCTAATTCGCCCTTATTCTGGGGATGCTGGCAAGATAATCACGTTGGGGCTGGTAATTACCAAGGATTGCGAGACGGGTACGCCGAATGTGGGGGTGTACCGGCTGCAACTGCAATCGCACAATACGATGACGGTTCACTGGCTGTCGGTGCGGGGCGGTGCGAGACATCTACGCAAGGCGGCGGAACGGGGGAAAAAGTTGGAGGTGGCGATCGCACTCGGTGTTGACCCTCTGATCATCATGGCTGCGGCAACACCGATTCCAGTAGATTTATCAGAATGGCTGTTTGCGGGACTCTACGGCGGTTCTGGGGTGCAGTTGGCGAAGTGTAAGACGGTGGATTTAGAAGTGCCAGCCGACTCGGAATTTGTCCTAGAAGGCACGATTACACCTGGGGAAGTCCTGTCAGATGGTCCTTTTGGCGATCACATGGGTTATTACGGCGGTGTGGAGGATTCGCCGCTGGTGCGCTTTCAGTGCATGACGCACCGCAAAGATCCCATGTATATGACAACTTTTAGCGGTCGTCCGCCGAAAGAAGAAGCGATGATGGCGATCGCGCTTAACCGCATTTATACCCCAATTCTGCGGCAACAAGTCTCAGAAATTGTCGATTTCTTCCTACCAATGGAAGCGCTGAGTTATAAGGCGGCAATTATCTCCATTGATAAAGCATATCCCGGTCAAGCGCGACGGGCTGCTTTGGCTTTTTGGAGTGCTTTACCTCAATTCACCTATACCAAGTTTGTGATTGTGGTAGATAAAGACATTAACATCCGAGATCCGCGTCAAGTGGTGTGGGCAATTAGTTCTAAAGTTGACCCGGTGCGCGATGTTTTCATTTTGCCAAATACGCCTTTTGATACCTTAGATTTTGCTAGCGAAAAGATTGGTTTAGGGGGAAGAATGGGGATTGATGCGACTACGAAGATTCCTCCAGAAACTGAGCATGAATGGGGCGAACCTTTGGAATCCGATCCAGATGTGGCGGCGATGGTGGAACGACGTTGGGCTGAGTATGGCTTAGCCGACTTGCAATTAGGAGAAGTTGACCCGAAATTGTTTGGCTACGATATGAGGTAACACCCCCCCAACCCCCTCCTCCACTTTTCAGGGAGGGGGCTAAGAAATAACACGGAGAGGGCTACGATAACTAGATGACCGCTTAAAATAAAAGTAAAAAATATTTTAGGAGTTACATCAATGCCTTCTCCATTTCCTGGTATGAACCCCTATTTAGAACATCCTAATCTATGGTCTGGATTACATCACTGGTTAATTATTGAAATTGCCAGATATTTGTCTCCCCAACTACGTCCTAAATATCGAGTCGCTGTACAAGTGCGAATGTATGAAACCATTGAGGAAAATTCGCTGTTTGTCGGTATTCCTGATGTGACAGTAATAAGTCGGCAGACTGTAACAGATTCGACAATGACGAATGTGGCAGTCGCTGCAACAACAGCACAACCTGTGAGGGTGACAATTCCTATGCCAATGACTATCAAGGAAGGCTATTTAGAGGTACGAGAAGTAGGGACAGAGGCATTGGTTACTACTATTGAAATTCTTTCTCCTACGAATAAGCGTTCCGGAAAAGGGCGGGAGATGTATGAGGAAAAACGCGAAAAAGTGCTTTTAAGTCGTACCAATTTGGTTGAAATTGATTTACTGCGGCAGGGCAATCCTATGAAATTTCAGGGAAATAATATTGAAAGCCAATATCGGATTTTAGTTTGTCGGGGCAACAACCGTCCTTATGCCGATTTATATGCTTTTAATTTGCCAGATGCGATCCCTTCATTTCCCCTACCTTTGCGTTCTGAAGATACTGAACCAGTAATAGATTTGCAGGCATTATTAAATGGGATATATGACACATCAGGTTACGATATGGTGCTAGATTACAGCCAGGAACCAGTACCGTCGCTATCAGAATCGGACGCAACTTGTGCTGATGCTTTGTTGCGATCGCAAGGATTAGGGTAACAATTTCGATGCACTCATGTTGATATATCTAGAAGTATAAAATGATTCAGCAATATCTCCAGAAGGCGATGGAATCGGCACACTATGAACTGCTTGAGGATGATGAAGGCTTTTATGGAGAAATCTCAGGTGCGACTGGAGTATGGGCAACAGGTAAAACCCTGGAAGCTTGTCGTACAGAACTTTTAGAAGTGCTGGAGGAATGGATAATTATCGGTATTGCTAGGGGTCACAACTTGCGACAATTTAATGGCATTATTTTAAAAGTTGAGTCTGTCGCCTGATAAGTAGTGAACCAGGCAGGAATTTCACTAAATGAATGGGAAAATTTGTGAGGTAATTGTATGCCTTCTCCATTTCCGGGGATGAACCCTTATTTAGAACATCCTGATTTTTGGTCTGGGATACATCACTTGCTAATTAGTAAGATTCTAGAGTTTTTGGCTCCTCAACTGCGTCCTAAATATATAGTTGCAGTTGAGGTGCGAATTTATGAAACCAGTGGAGAAAATTCACTGCTTGTAGGTATTCCTGATGTCACAGTACAACGTCCGCTAACTGCAACAAACCCCACGACAACTAATCTCACTGTCGCTGCGCCTCCAACACAACCTGTAACAGTAACAATTCCTATGCCTGAAACTCTCAAGCAGGGGTATTTAGAAATCATAGAGGTGGAGACAAAAGAAGTAGTAACGGCAATAGAAATTCTCTCCCCTGTCAACAAACGCTCTGGTGAAGGTCGCAAAACATACGAGGCAAAACGTCAAAAAATATTAGGGAGTTTGACGCATTTAGTTGAGATTGATTTATTGCGAAGTTGGAAACCCATACCATTTTTTAGTAATGGTATTCAAAGTGACTATCGAATTTTGGTTTGTCGGGGCGATCGCCGTCCTTTAGCTGATTTATATGCTTTTAATTTACAACATACAATTCCTAAGTTTCCCTTACCTTTGAAGTCAGGAGATACTGAGCCAGTGGTCGATTTGCAGATGTTATTGAATAGCGTGTATGACGTAGCGGGTTACGATATGCGGATAGATTACACCCGCGAACCAGTGCGATCGCTATCAGAATCGGACGCAACTTGGACTGATGCTTTGTTGCGATCGCAAGGATTACGGTAGTTGATTCGCTAATTTGAGATTTTTGTCGCTTCACTGGGAATACTAAGTTTAGATTCGTTGTAAGGTTAATCAAATTAGTATGAGCATAGACTGGACTACCCTGCTGCGAGCGCAACAAGCCGACTTCCTCGAAAAGCTAAAAACTTTCTCTATGGCTAAACTACAGCCACTCCCTAAACTTGCACTTTCGGTTTTCCTTGCATTAATTATCAGTCTGATATGGGTTGTCATCCCTGGTGTCAGTATAAACAAAGCTTTAGCTGCTGAGGCTCACCCAATCAATAAACTTGAGCCAGTATCCTTGAAAAAAAATCCGCTCAGTTTTTTGGAAAAAGTAGGAAGTTTTATTACCTCTGGCACTGGTTTTTTGTCTGATAATTCTGTTTTTAGGGCTTCTTTTGCAGCTAACCTCGCTTTTTCACCTACTCTTGCACCTACATTTACACCTACCCTTGCACCTACGTTTGCGCCTAGTCTTTCTTTAATGAGGATTGATTCCTTTTTTACAGTTCAAGAGTTAAACTTGATTAACATTAATATTGGTGACAAGGAAAATACCACTTCTTCTATTTTAAAATTATATAAAGACGGATTAAATAAGGTTAAAGAGAAAGGGGATTTTAAGAATGCTATTAAGGATTACAGCAATGCTTTAAGTAAAGGCAACTTTGCGGAAGGTTATGTTAGCCGAGGACGCGCCTATTCAAGATTAGGGGATGAGCAAAAAGCCCTTGAATATCAGCAGAAAGATATTGAAGAGCAGGAATTAGAGTTAGGCAACAAGCAAAAAAAACGTGAATATCGGCAACAAGTTATTAAGTATCAGGAAAAATCGAATGAATATCAACAAAAAGCGATAGCAGATTATACTAAAGCATTGGCTGTAAATCCCAAGTTTCCTTTTGAGCCAGAGGACGGCAAGTGGCAACCCGATCCAGATCGCTATGTTGAACCACTACTTGGACGAGCCGCTGTCTACATTAAACTTGGTAACTATCAGGCAGCTCTTGATGACTTCAACGAAGCTATTAAGCGCAATCCTGACTTTTACGATGCTTATTTAGGTCGTTCTACTATCTATCTTGGAATAGAAGATTATCAGAAAGCGATTGAAGATTTGAACGTGGCATTGGATCTCAATCTTGACTATCCTGCTGCCTTTTTAAGGCGTGGTTCTATCTGGGGTGAATTGGGAGAATATGAAAAAGCGATTGAAGATTTTAATGAGGCGATTGAAAGCAAGGCGGAAGATGCCAGCACCTATTACGCTGATTCTTACTACAAACGGGGTCTTGCTTACTTAAAGTTGGCAGAGAATCAGAAGGCGGTTGAAAATTTCAATGAAGCGATTAAGCTGGATTCTAAATACCGCGAAGCCTACTACAGCCGAGGAATTGCTTACGACAAACAGGGAAAGTATAACGAAGCAATTAAGGATTACAGTCAGGCATTACTAATTTACAACATTAGTGCATCTTCATGGTATGAGGGTGCAGTTCATTCAGTAGCTATTAGCCCCGATAGCAAGACTATTGCCAGCGGCAGTGATGACTCGACTATTAAACTATGGAATACGAAAGATGGTCAAGAAATCAAAACTCTTTATCAGCCTCAAACAAAGGAACTATACAGATGGATTCAGGCAGTTACTTTCAGTCCGGATGGGAAAACTATCGCTGCGGGAAGTAGTAATAGAAGTGTTAAGCTGTTATGCATTTAAACTGTGATAAGAGCATTGCCCTTGTTTTTGAGCTTTCGTTCCCATTTGATAATCAACTCTCCTTCATTTAAAAGCTTATGTAATACATACTCTAGCTCTTCAATTGA
>NZ_JBYCCT010000075.1:0-81798 GCF_057473865.1 Coleofasciculus sp. H7-1 | reverse complement strand
ATCGAAAAACGTTGTGTTACTCGAAGTCAGAAGAAATGCTGAAACACTCTATTAGATTGCTACTTCACTACTTGAAACACCAATCGATACCAGCATTTGCGTAATTCATACTTCATTCAGCAACGCCCAATTTTGTTTGGTGGGGATTGTCTTTGAGTAGGGCGCGGGCGATTTCCAGGGTGCGGGGATGGCCCGGAAATTTCTCAACGGCTTCTTCCCAATATTTCGGTTCTGTCTTCCCCAGCACATATAAAGCTTCGACTGACGCAGTATCTTGAGAATGGTGTTTTAGCAAACCTTCCCAAGCTGCCTTGGCTTTCTTGGTGTTGCCGGTGAGTTCGTAAGCTTGCGCTCGCTTGAGAGCAATCTGTCCGTTTAGGACGCGATATTCAAACTCTAGTCCTTTTAACCGTTCCAGTGCCTTTTCTCCCTGCTTAGAGGCAATCAGATCGCTTGCCAGGAGATAACGGGCGCGGCTGCGGTCGAGGGATCTTGGCCCTGCGGCGATCGCTTCTAGCTGTGATGC
The DNA here is from genome assembly GCF_057473865.1 of Coleofasciculus sp. H7-1. Classification (NCBI taxonomy): domain Bacteria; kingdom Bacillati; phylum Cyanobacteriota; class Cyanophyceae; order Coleofasciculales; family Coleofasciculaceae; genus Coleofasciculus; species Coleofasciculus sp. H7-1. The sequence goes on along the minus strand of NZ_JBYCCT010000075.1, from coordinate 81,272 downwards.
TCGCTTTTGTGGGGGTAGCGAGATTAAAGACACAACCGCAGAGTTGTCGTTCTGATTTCCCGACATCAAGAAACTACCGTACCCATGCATCGGCACCCAGCCAACGACTTTTTCCAGCCAGACGCCATACTTAGTTGGCAACAAGGTTGCTCCCAACAGTATTGCGCTTAGTCCCACACTAGCAGCGATCGCTACTTTGTTTCTCCATCTCGATTGATGGGAGCGGGAAAAACTAAACTGTGACTTTCTCCGGGCAAAAATCGAACGTGACTTCCTCATGTAACCTCCTTGCGGCGGACATTGCTCTGTCCATCTAGCATTTCCGTAACGCCGATCTAGTTATTCGCTTTTTCCAGATGGAAGACCAAATCGGTCGTATTATTTACAAGCCATCCTTCTAGTAACCGACGGCTCGTTGACTCTCGATCGCTAATGGGTAAAAATACTTTAGAGAAAAAAGAATGGAAGGAGAGCGTGACAGACACGCCGCGTTTGCACTTGCGGGAGATCCCCTGGCAATTGGATGATTTAAGGAAGCGATGGAATTGACCAGCATTCTAAATTTGAGCGATGAGAAGCTCGCGAGTATTTTGCAGTCCCTGATTTGAGAGCCTAATTTTAAAGTTGGTAGCAGTGCCATCATGCGGGTGGGTTCTGGTAGCCCGATTCGCTGCCATCATGCTTATGGAACTAAACGATAAACGTTGAAATTAGACAGCTCGTACAAAGCGATCGCTGTTTGTGCCCGATTAATTAAGAAGCACAAGCGCAAAACTCTTTGAATTCGCTGGCGGTGTGCCATTTTGCTCCCGCGCTGACTGCTCCATTCAGCAGCCATTGACATGGAACTCTATTTAAACCAGGATAATCGATTTAAGCGAGCAGCCGAATATAAATGATCCCCGTCAGTAGGCGTCAGAAAGATTAATGAGGACTGAGGACTGAGGACTGAGGACTGAGGACTTGAGGACTGAGGACTGAGGACTGAGGACTGAGGACTGAGGACTGAGGACTGAGGACTGAGGACTGAGGACTGAGGACTGAGGACTGAGGACTGAGGACTGAGGACTGAGGACTGAGGACTGAGGAAGTGAGGACTGAGGAAGTGAGGACTGAGTAAAGCCCCTACTTAAAAGTATGGGCTTGAAACAAGGACATTTTAAGTCTCGCAGTGCGTGTCTCTACCTAATTTTTTTCTTTCTTCTCCATAGAATCAAGCCAGGGGCTTCAGATTTAGTGTGAATAATGATTAAATCTTTTGTCTACTCAGTCCTGACTCCTGACTCCTGACTCCTGACTCCTGACTCCTGACTCCTGACTCCTGACTCCTGACTTCCTCAGTCCTCAGCCCTCAGTCCTCACTCCTCAGCCCTCAGCCCTCACTCCTCAGCCCTCACTCCTCAGCCCTCAGTCCTCAGTCCTCAGCCCTCAGTCCTCTCTATGAGAACATCGGTGTTCAAAATTGATTAACACAAATTTCCGAAAAATTTATATTATCCCCCCACATCTGGGAGAAAATCCCCCAGCAGAGAGTAGACACGCGGCTGTCTAGGTAATAAATGGATAGCCGCATATATCACCTGCTAGAAGCTGCCGAGAAACTCTTAAAAATTCTTCAATTTTTTAGGATGCAGGAAACTTCTTGCAAAAATGGCAAAGCCTGACCAGAGCAGGCTAAAGAAGTTGTATTGCTACACTATTTAAAAGATTTTTGCAAGAAGTCTTTAGTTAATTTTTGAGTGCAGTCGGCTGACCATCCGAATATTTAGCGACCAACTGGGCAACCTGTGGATTGTACAACCTGAGGTAATTCCAGTAGTTTCCAAAAACCTGCCTGACGTAGCCTTTAGTTTCCTCAAAGGGAATTTCTTCGACAAATTCATCTGGATCGATAGACGGCCCTTTTTCTTTTAGCCATTTCGATACATTACCGGGACCCGCATTGTAACTGGCAACGGCTAACAAGGAATTATTGTTGTATTCCTTGTGGGTATAATCCAAAAACCAGGTGCCCAGCTTCACGTTATCGTTGGGATTTTCGGTGTTAAATTGCTTGACGCCAATTTTATCCGCCACCCATTTGCCGGTTCCGGGCATTACCTGCATTAAGCCAACTGCACCCGCAACCGAACGAATTTTTGGCTCAAATCGGGACTCTTGCCGAATCAGGGCGGTGACAAGCAGGGGATTGAGCTGGCGCTGTTGCGACCAGTTTTCGATAATTTCCAAGAACGGGAACGGATACAAGGTGTGCCAGTAAACGGGTTGTTTGCGGATTGTTTTGTATTCAGCTTGCTCTTCGGGTGTTTCTCGGTCTTCCAGAGTAGAAACCAGATTCATTCCTTTGAGGTGGTTGCCCAATCCCACCTGCATGATGCCGTTGGTAAATTGTTCGGCAACGGTTGGCTGCATCCGGTTCTGAAATTCTGCCTGCCAGAGCGTCCAAGCATCCCATTTTTGACCGAGCTGGTACAATTCCTTCAACGTTTCAGACCCGGCAGGTAGGATGGGATGCTCGACGGGTCGCACCACTTGCGGGGACAATTGACGCATGGTGGTAAAGTCTCCGACGTCCCAGCCCAACAAGACGGCAGATCGCCACGCATAGTAAGACTGGGGGTATTTCGCCAGGACGTGTTCGTAAGCGGCTTTCGCATCCTGCTGACGCCCTAGTTTGGCGGCCCATTTGCCGACCCAAAAGCCAGCTCTGGGAGCCAAAATATGATCGGGGTTTTGGTTGGCGATTGGCTGCGCCCATTGCCAAGCCCCTAAGAAATCCCCTAGCGTCGCTTTGGCTTGGGCGACTTTCCAGCGGTATTCTGCGGCGACATCGGAATTGCCATATTTAGTCAGTAGCAATTGACGAGCTTCAGCGGCTGATTTGTCGCTGTTGAGACGATCGAGGATTTCGGCTTTGGCGAGGAGTGCCTCACCGGCTTCGTCGGGAAATTTGCTGATGACGAGGTCGAGATAGGCGATCGCTTCTGGTGGCTGCGATGATAAAGAAGCCAGACGCCTCAAAGCTAGTCCGGTTTCTTTGGCATCGGGAAATTGCTTAATCATCTGTTGATAAGCAATTTTAGCTTCGGTTCGTTTGTCGCCGAGATGGAGTCCGCGCCCAATGCGGTAGGCGTGGAGGGAGGTGCGGGGGGCTTTGGCGTAGGCTTGTCCGGCTTTGCGGTACTGACGGTTTTCCCAGTAGCTATAAGCGATCGCTTGCCAATCTTCTGGCTTGAGCAGCGCTGTGCCTTTCTGCTTGAGTGCCGCTTCATGCAAAGTCACCAGCCGATCCAGAATTGGGAGAATGCCGGGGTCGTCTGGGGCGTTTTTGGCTAAATGTAAGAGCAATCTGGGTTGATTGGGATTCTTACTCAGGGAAGAACGCACAATTTCCAGGGTGCGGGGATGGCTTTTGAACTGAGCGATCGCTTGTTCTCTGTACTTGGGATTCTTTTGCCCCAGCACAAACAACGCTTCTGCAGCGACGGGATTATCAGGATAACTTTCGAGCAAATTCTGCCAAGCTGCTGTGGCTTTTGCTTTGTCCCCGGCAAGTTGGTAAGCTTGGGCGCGTTTCAGGGCAACGTAAGGAGCAAGAACCCGATAGTCTGCCTCCAATCCTTCCAAAGACCTGAGGGCAACTTTAGGCTGTTGTTGCATCAAATCTGTAGCCAACAGATAGCGGGCGCGGCTGCGTTCTGGGGATGGGGTGCCATTGGCGATCGCTTCTAGTTGTGCGACCCGCTGTGCCGCCGGTAGCGACGCCAATGGCAAAACAGAAGTCGTGGATTGACTCCCCTGGCTCAAGAGGGTTTTATCGGGGGACTGACTGTTCAGTGTTAATTTCTCCAGCCAACTGGTCAATTGCGGGACTGACAGCGTTGCCCCAGCGACTAGCGCCAGTAGCCCTGCTCCAACACTCAGCAAAATTTTATTTTTCTGTGCAAGCTTTAGCATCGATCCTTACCAACCCCAAAAGGGCAACAACCTTGTATTCCGTTAGCACCGTCTACAGAGAATCCAACGCAACTCCATCGGAGGGGTTTCTTGAATGGGAAACAAGTCACGTCCGCTCGTCCAGGATACAAACCAATTGGTCGGGGGCCATGCCTCTTGCGGAAGGTGAGTGCGCTCATAGTCAAGCACAGACTCATCCGACAGCATTTCCAGAGGTAAGTCCTCCATCGCTAGCTTCAGCTCCGATCGCGTCATGATATACGATCCTGCTACCTGTGACATTTCCCGCACCCGATCGTTCGGCTCATATCCATCCACAGCTAGAAAGACGTTGAACAACAACAGACCGCCACCTTGGATAACATCGCACATTTTCGCCAGGAGTAAGCGGACTTGATCGTTATCCCGAAAGTGAGAAACCACTTCCGCCACAATTACTAATTTGTAATGAGCGGGTCGCATTCTCACGAGGGGGTCGAGGATATCACCCTGAATGACTCGAATCGGTAAATTTTCCGCAATTGCCGCATTTAACAATTGTTCCGCCAAACCGGGAGTCAGTTCTAAGGCATCAACCGGATGACCTTTTTGAGCCAAGGGAAGGCTATTGCGACCCGTTCCCGCTCCCACATCAAGAATGGGGTTCCGAGCCGGATCTCCCAATTCAGCAGCCGTTGCCATTACTTTCGCGTCTGGGTGGCTGCCAAATAGGGGCGGCTCTCGGTTCTGAATCCACTGCTGGTACTGCTGGGCAACCGATAAAATCGTGGTTGAGACGTTACAGTTGAGGCTATTTGAGGAAGCGGGATCGGGTTCGTATTGAATGACTAATCGAGCATGAGGAGAAGCCAGAAAACCTTCTTGAATCTTAGATGCAATCAGATCGCGCAATTTTTGCAGCTCTTCGGGAGAGAGTTGGCGACCAATCGCCTCAAACAGCCGCTCCAGCCGATTGAGTGCATAATCTAGCATTGATGGCACGCATGGCATCGTCAGTTCGCCACGGGCAGAGGAATGATGATTAAACTGTCTCTGGAGATTCTTCTGTAGCAGGCTCGGATCGAGGCTTGCTGCCAACTGGTTGCTAGGAACTGGCGCATTGGATGGCGACGAAAGAGGTTGGGGTTCTCTCTTAGCTTTGGAAACCATCAATCCGCTCCTAAGTCCATTGGATGATTCGCAAAAAGTGCATTCCTATAAAGTGTATCTACAGGGGACAAGTTACGCGGGTGGGCGGACAGGTCTTGTTGATGATTTTTTGAGCAATACTGTTACAGGTAGTGCTTTAAGGTAAGAGCCGGGGATGGATATTCGAGCGATTGATACGCCACGTTTGGACTGGACTGGGGACGCTCTCGCCCTTGGGTTTTTTGAGGACGCGGTGGAGGTGACAGACGATTTAGCGGCGCTGGATGAGAAGTTTGCCGGTACGCTGAACGAACTGATTGCAGAAACTGAATTTAAGGGAAAAGAAGGGAGTAGTGCTGTCACCCGCGTGGGTGCGGGTAGCCCAGTTCGGAAAATTATTCTGGTAGGACTGGGGAAAGCAGACGCTTTTAAACCGGATACTCTGCGGCGAATCGGTGCAGCGATCGCTCGGTTAGCGAAGAAGGAAAAGAGCAAAACTCTGGGGATTAGTCTGCCGGTGTGGAATCATGCCCCCGATGCAACGACTGGGGCGATCGCGGAAGGGATACTGCTGGCTCTTCATCAGGATAATCGCTTTAAGTCAGAACCGGAGGATAAGGAGCCACAGCTAGAGCGGGTGGATTTACTGGGATTGGCAGGTCAGGAAGAAGCCATTACTCGCGCTCAATCCCTATGTTCGGGCGTGATTCTGGCGCGGGAACTGGTTGCTGCACCGCCGAATGAATGCACTCCCATGACGATGGCCGAAACTGCACAAGCGATCGCTTCTAACCACAACCTCCAGTTAGAAATTCTGGAACAAGAAGAGTGCGAAAAATTGGGCATGGGTGCGTTCTTGGGTGTTGCCAAAGCTTCCGAGATGCCGCCTAAGTTTATCCATCTCACCTACAAGCCGGAAGGCACTCCCCGCCGTAAATTGGCAATCATTGGTAAGGGTCTGACTTTCGATTCTGGCGGTCTAAACATTAAAGGCGCGGGTAGCGGCATCGAAACCATGAAGATGGACATGGGGGGTGCTGCGGCTACCCTAGGTGCGGCGAAGGCGATTGGTCAACTCAAACCAGATGTCGAAGTTCACTTTATCTCAGCGGTTACTGAGAATATGATCAGCGGTGGCGCTATGCACCCAGGCGACATCCTCAAGGCATCCAACGGCAAAACGATTGAAGTGAACAACACTGATGCGGAAGGTCGATTGACTTTAGCAGATGCGCTGGTATTTGCCGAAAAGCTCGGCGTTGATGCCATTGTCGATTTAGCCACGCTGACGGGTGCTTGCGTAATTGCCCTAGGCGATGATATTGCGGGGTTGTTTACCCCCAATGACACAGTTGCTCAAGAGTTGCTGCAAGCATCGGAAAAGGCAGGTGAAAAGCTATGGCGGATGCCGATGGAAGAGAAATACTTTGAAGGCATCAAGTCCCCCATTGCCGATCTGAAAAATACGGGACCTCGTCCGGGTGGTTCGATTACGGCTGCCCTCTTTTTGAAGCAGTTTATCCAAGAGACTCCTTGGGCGCACCTCGACATCGCCGGTCCCGTCTGGACGGATAAAGAGAACGGGGTCAACAATTCCGGTGCTACGGGTTACGGTGTCCGCACCCTAGTCAACTGGGTACTGAGCAACTGAATCTCAGATGCAAATTACCCATGATCAAGGGCTTTGTAATGGGTAATCGTCAGTCGTCTTAGGGACACAGACATTGCCTGTGTCCCGACTTTTCCTCAATCACCCATTAATTACCGTCTTTTGTTTTTTGCTTTTCACCCTCAACAGCTTGTTGAACGCCAGGGCTATCGAGAATCTCTTTTGCCATATTCATAAATTTTAGGCTGTCTGGATGAACAGTGCGCCTGAGCTGCGGCACTGGTTCTGGCGGTGACTGAGATTGTTCTGGTGTAAATTTGTGGTCTTCTGAATTCATCAAATACTTGCGCGACCTACACCCCAATTTGTTCGGGATTGAGAACTGAGTGAAGCATGAGAACGCTCAACACTCAGCACATTTTGAGGGGAGAAGCCGCACCCTCCAACTCAAAGACATTAAGCATTTGCTTTTCCAAATATTTTAACGGAACGAGCGTAATTTAGGTCGTGCCTCGCGCAAGTGTGAAGTAGACAAGTTGCCTTGTACCACGTCTAGGAATTCGCAAATTTCTGCCGCACGCTTGGGGTGATGCACATTACCTACTAAGCCCGATTGGAGCTAGCCCGCATCCTCACTGCCAAACTCCTCACTGCCAGACTATGGCTGCGGGCTAGCTCCAAAACCACGAGAATTTAGGCAATTTATCCGCCCTATTGCCATTGTGGAGTATACGAGTATCCCAAAACCCTCGATTGCCGAATCCTACTTATGTCCTATGACTGATGATATTATTTACCTATCTTTTTAAAATCTTGGGTGAAGATAAGAGACGTTTTTATAACCATTCTAATCTAACTTTATCTAAACTTCACAAAAGTTCCTGCAAAACCCGGCAATTTTAAAGATTAAGTAAAGATACTTGCCCTTGCATAGATGAGTTCGTAAGTATTGGGTAAAATTTTATGAATATTTAATAAAGTTCTCAGTAAAAATCTTGAGCAAATGCTGTAGATTTAACCAAGGAAACTGAGGTTGACTGCTGAGAGCGATCGCTCCGCTGTCAGTCTACTCAAGTAGGATGACGGAGAAGATTCAGAGGCATCCTAAGACGCTCGACGTACCCCCAAGCAATTCGGCGGCAAGCGCCAGGGCGGTAGGTAGAGTTACCAATCTGCATCATTACTAACACAACATCGGCATCTATCTACTCAAAAAACCGGTCAAAACTTATGGTTGACGTTACAGTAGCCATTCCCACCTTTAATAGTGAAAAGCGTTTACCCGAAGTTCTCGATCGACTCAGAGAGCAGATCAACACCGAACACTTTTCGTGGGAAATTCTTGTTGTTGATAACAACAGCACCGACAAGACAGCAAAAATTGTTCGAGAGTATCAAGCCAACTGGTCAGAAATTGCTCCGTTATACTACACGTTGGAAGTTGAGCAGGGAGCAGCATTTGCGCGACAACGGGCTGTTGAAGAAGCCAGAGGCACTTTAATTGGCTTTTTAGATGATGACAACCTACCTGACTCTAACTGGGTTGCCGCTGCTTATGCCTTCGGTCAAGCGCATCCAGAAGCGGGTGCATACGGTAGCCAAATCCACGGAAATTTTGAAGTCGAGCCACCTGAGAATTTTAAAAAAATCGCTTGTTTCTTGGCATTAGTGGATCGAGGCGCGGACGCCAGCCGCTACGAACCGCGCCAGAAGATCCTGCCTCCAGGGGCAGGATTAGTGGTTCGCAGACAAGCTTGGCTGGAGAACGTTCCCAAGCGCCTCGTCCTCAATCACAAGGGGAGAGAAGCTAAGTTAGCCAGTGAAGATTTGGAAGCCACATTGCATATTCAGCGGACGGGTTGGGAAATCTGGTATAATCCCGAAATGCGTGTTTACCATCAAATTCCCCGTTGGCGATTGGAAAAAGATTACCTGATTTCTGTCGTGCGTTGCGTGGGTTTAAGTCGGTATCACATTCGGATGCTCGGTCTTAAGAACTGGCAAAGACCTATAGCTTTTCCAGCTTACCTGCTCAACGATCTCCGCAGGCTGATGCTTCACCTGATTAAATATCGAGGAGAGAGCCAAATAGACTTGATTGCGGCTTGCGAGCGGGAACTACTGTTATCTAGCTTGATTAGTCCTTTTTTCCTTTTAAAAAATAAATACTTAGAAATTGGGCAAGCTAAAATATTTGGCTTGAGAGAAGACATTAATTCCTTGCCAGGACTTGGTAGATCAAAAAGTATCTACTGCCCCATAAGTAAGCAAGGTTAACCACTCAAAAATTCGACTGGATACAACATTTAGCCGTGGGGATTGATGATAGCTTACACGGCTACTGTGAAGGCAACTTCCGAATCCCAAGCAGGGCTTGTAAATATGTCTCAGGTGGACTTTACTGTAGCAATTCGCACTTACAATGGGGAAAAGCTTCTACCAGCAGTTTTGGAGCGATTGCGATCGCAGATGGGCACCGAGCAGATTTCTTGGGAAATTGTTGTCGTCGATAACAATAGCACTGACAACACCGCCAAAATCCTTCAAGAATATCAATCTAACTGGTCTCAAGCGTATCCGCTCATATATTACTTTGAGCCACAGCAAGGCGCAGTGTTTGCAAGACTACGCGCCATTAAGGAAGCAAGAGGTACTTTTATTGGTTTTTTGGATGATGATAATTTTCCGACCCCTAATTGGGTAGCAGCAGCCTATTCTTTCGGTAAATCTCATCCCAAAGCGGGTGCTTTTGGAGGTCAGATAAAAGGAGAATTTGAAGTTTATCCGCCAGAAAACTTTGAAAGAATACAATCTTTTTTGGCACTGAAAGAACGGGGTTCAAAACCTAACTTATATGACCCGGAAAATTTAAGCCTTCCTCCAGGAGCCGGATTAGTTGTCCAAAAACAAGTTTGGCTGGATAACGTTCCCGCTCAACTCGTTCTTCAGGGACCAGTTGGGTCATCTTTGGCAGCCAAAGGAGAAGATTTTGAAGCGCTACTATACATCGGACGCGCTGGTTGGGAAATTTGGTACAACCCCGAAATGTGTATTTATCATCAAATTCCCAAGTGGCGACTAGAGAAAGATTACTTAATAACCCTGATTCGGGGGGTAGGCTTAAGTATTTGTCAGCTCCGCATGATTAATGCTAGTAATTGGCAAAAGCCAATTATTATTACCAGAATCCTTTTAGGCAACCTGCGTAGAGCCATTCTTCAACTGATTAAATATAGAGGCAAGTTGAAAACTGACCTAGTTGCTGCCTGCGAAATGGAATTTTTCTTGAGCAGTTTAGCGAGTCCATTTTATTTGTTTAAAAAGAGTATGCAAATAAAATTTCTAACCTGGAAAAATTAGTAGGGATGTAACTCTCAGCAACTAAGTAGTTCGTGTAACTTTGGTGAAATAATTTTATTAAGCTCAGACTCGTTTACGTTTAACAATGTTCAATTAATCAAACGAACGCCTATTGAACTAAACTTGACATAAACGTGCCAGATTTTACCTGGTTGAACTGTTTTTAAGAAGGGTAGTCGCATCAACCATGTCAATTTTTAAGAAAAGAATTAAGGTTTTGCTCTATGGAAATGTACATGGAGCTTATCGCTGCGAAAATTTGATCAAGTTTTTGTTAGATTCTGGATACTATGTTTCCTTCGTCTATCCAGACTTTTACCTCCGAGGAAGAGGAAAACAAACCTTTTTTACTCAATTTATTCGCAAAATTTTCTCTAAATTTTATCTCATAGAGCTTTTTGTAAAAGCTGCTTTGGCAGACGTAATCTACGTATTGCCAATGAGTGCTAATTTTATTCAAAGTGCTTTGTGGGTATCAAAACTCTTTAAAAATAAACTGGTCATAGAACCATACATATCGATGTATGACACTTATGTAAGAAATAAGGATGACATCAAAGAAGGAAGTAAAGCAGCCAAAGAAATATTGAAGAAAGATATACTAGCGTTTACGAAAACAGATTATATTATTCACTTGTCCGCTTATGAACTTGCCTACTGGGCAAAAGTTTTAGAAATTGAACTCGATCCAAATAAAGTTTTTATTGCTCCTTTGTTTACAGAATCGAGACTTAGCCTTAAAAGACAATTTATGCAGGAGGGTCTCCTAAATATCTGTTGGTGGGGAACAATTCTTCCTCTACACGGCGTAGATAATATATTACAAGCTATGAAAATTTTGAAGGAAAAAGAGCTACTGTTTACCTGCAATTTATTTGGTGCCTATGGATCTGGATATGCAGAACGGTTTCATGCCTACGAAAACAAAATTAAGCAAGATGAACTAAGCGATCGCGTTTTTCTTAGAAAAGATTTAAAGTTTTCTGATCGATCTCTACCTAAATATCTAGTAGAAAACTGCGACGTAGCCTTGGGTGTATTTGGTAATAACGAAAGGGCGCGTAATAGTGCAACCCCCAACAAACTGGTCGAATCCCTGGCAATGGGAATACCAACCTTGAATATGAACTTTCCTGGGTTAAAAGAATTCTTTAACCCAGAAGTAGACTTTTGGACTTGCGAACCTACAGGTGAATCCATAGCTCAAACAATTCTGGCAATCGTCAATGGTACAGCCCCTGCCGTAGACTGGGAACAGACTCGCCAGAAGGCATTGAATACTTTTAGCCTAACTCGATATCAGGAGGTAGTAACTAAAGTCTTAGATAAAGTTGAAGATGACTTGCAAAAAGAATAAGTGTCAAATTATATTGAGTAGCCAGGATAGAAAATTACTGAATGTAACTACGGGTGCGAATGGGAAGATTGATTCATGAAATTAAGTGTGATTATTCCCTGTTTTAATGCAGCAGATACCCTTCCTATTCAACTTGAAGCATTGGCAAACCAAGACTACTTTGACTCATGGGAAGTAATTATCTCTGATAACGGCTCCACTGACGATTCAGTAGCAATTGTGGAACAATATAAAGAACGGTTACCCAATCTCCGCATCGTTGATTCATCTAAACAGCAGGGGCGTTCCTTTGCACGTAATACTGCTGCAAAAACGGCGACTGGGGACGCATTGGCGTTCTGCGATGCTGATGACGAAGTGGCTCCTGGATGGGTCGCTGCTATGGGCAAGGCGCTCTCGAAGTATGAATTCGTTGCGGGTCGCCTCGAATATAAAAAACTTAACGAACCTTGGGTACAAAAAGCTTATACACTTAAGCAGAAAAATGGGCTTCTTGAATACAAATATCCCCCTTATCTGCCTTTTGCAGGTAGCTGCAATCTTGGTCTTAAACGCTCGTTGCATGAATCTGTCGGCGGTTTTGATGAAAACATGATCCGGCTGCAAGATGTAGACTATTGTTGGCGGCTCCAACTTGCCGGAATAAAACTTCACTTTGTAAAAGACGCAGTCGTTCATTACCGGCTCCGCAGCACTCTGAACGGTATGTACGAGCAGGCACGCTTGTGGGGAGAGTACGATGTTTTTCTATATAAAAAGTATCAACCATTGGGTATGCCCCAGCTTTCATGGAAGACCAGTGGAAAAGCTTGGTTGCACTTGTTGAAGCGCCTTCCGAAGGAATTTTTTACTAAGGAAACCCGTAGTAAATGGGTAAAAGATTTGGCTTGGCGCATCGGACGGTTACAAGGTTGCGTCAAGTACCGGATTTTAGCCTTCTAAACGTTGCAATTATTCTCTGAGATGCAGGACAGGAGCTTTAATGTTTTCAAGAATTAGAGTTGTAACATTTGTAATTTTTTGGGTGCTTTACCTTTTCTCCAGCTTATCTCTTTTTTTTACGGGAGTATTTGGAATCAAGCGTTCCGACGTACTATTTCATTCAGATTATCATCGAGTTATTACTCAACTAACAACGTATAAAATAAGTTTTTGGCGCACTCATACTCATCCCTTATTCATTCTCATCTTTAATCCTTTAGGGTTTTTACTCAAAAAAATAATTGGTTCTGCGGAAATTGTTGGCATACTATTCAGTACCTTTTTTGGAGCTGTTTGCGTTGTTTTAGCTTTAGTTTTTTTCCAAAAATTGGGGTTTAAATCTTTTCACGCCATACTGTACTCGGCTATCTTAGGATTATCTACATCTCATATATTTTTCAGTTCGGTTCCCGATACGTTTATTTTTGCTGCATGTAGTCTAATTATTATTTATTTGTTGGCAGTTGCTTACCCAGGCAGCTTAATATACATGGTTCCAGCAACTATTTTTGCGCTCGGCATGGTAATAAGTAACGTAGTGCAGGGTATTCTTGTCTATTTTTTCAGCATCTATCAGAGTAGATTTAATAAAAAACTTTTTATAAAACTGATTACTTTCATCGGGTTAGTTTTATCTGGTGCCATTGCTTTAAATATCTTGCAGAAGTTGATATATCCAAGTGCCGATCTGTTTTTTATTCCAGGAAGCTATTATTCTAAAGAAGGGAATTATGTAAATTTGCCCGATCAATCTGGTCATATTTCTAGAATCCTAAAATTGTTAGGATATATTTTTATATTCAATTTTATTGCTCTTAAGCCGCATATATGGAGAACTGCTGAAGATAACCCACCTTCTTGGGTAAAACTTAATTCTGAACCTGCACCTTGGGTGAACTTCGATCCTCCATCTATTACAGCACTTTACATACCAGGCATTATCGCTTTTTTGCTTTGGACAATATTACTTCTTTGGAGTCTTTATGCCTTTATTAAGTTTCGCTCCGATAAAATACCGATAATGAGGAGTTTAGTTTTTTGTATATTATTTAATTTTTTACTACACAACATCTATGGAAAAGACTATGAGCTGTTCTTGTTTACACCCAACTGGACTTTTTTGGTATTGAGCTGGGTAGCTCTTTCTCTAAAATTCTACAGTCATGCAGAAGGGATTGCCCCTAAAGTATTGAATGCCTTATTATTGCTGTTTGTAATCAGCCAACTTTTGAACAATGCACAATTTGTTGAAACGTTAGTTTCATTATATCAACAATCAAATTTAAGCTTAAACAAAGCATAACAAGTTTCGTATCCAAGATAGAATACACTTAAGTATTGCCAAATTGCCGTAAGCTAGCTTGAACTGATTAAAGGAGTTGATACGGCTAAAAAAACTAACTAGCAAAAGTCTAAAATTAAAATTGAGTTAAGGACTACAGAAGAAGCCTATGTATTTTTCGCTTATTTTAGTCAATTTACTTAACTATTGGCGAAGATTAAATTCTTTAACCCGAAACCTCTTGCTCTTTACCTTTGCTAATATTGTCATCGTAAATTTTATATTAATAGTCCTATTTTTTACAGACTGGAAAGATTTAGGACTATCTAGAACTGAAATATTTTTGCGATATGGGCGAACCATCAATGACTCATGGGAACCCATGCTAGAAGCGTTCAACTATATTCAATCCGAGCATCAGGAATTATTGTATTCTAAAGTTTTTTTTGAAGGACAAACAAAGTTTCAGTATCCCCCTACCTCTCTGCTAGTCTTTTACTTTCTAAAAATAAATGTGGTTGAGAAATTCCTAGGAAGTATTGGATTATCTATATTTAATACTTTAAAATTAATTTCATGGAATTTTATCCTACTAACGATCTTCTTTGTTATCCAGATATTTAATTTAAGTTTAAAGAAGCACAAGGGTAAAGAAAACGGAGATATATCGAGATTCGAGCTGATTGCTATCAATGTTCTCCTGGTTTGTTTAACTTTGACTTTTTATCCGGTAGTGAAAGCCTATACATTAGGGCAAATTCAGTGTTGGCTCAATGCTCTGTTTGCTGTGCTTTTTTGGTGTTGGATGACAGATAGGAAAAAAATTGCAGGCATTTTAGGAGGGGTAATGTGCCTGATTAAGCCTCAGTATGCTCTAATTTTGATATGGGGAATTTTGCGTAAACAATGGAGCTTTACTCTCGGCTTTGTAGCCGCCAGTTTGCTGGGACTGATAGTTTCAATATCGCTAATCGGCTTTGCAGATCATGTTAACTACTTAAGTGTATTATCCTTTATTTCCAAGCACGGCGAAACTTTTTTTACAAACCAATCAATGAATGGGGTTTTAAATAGATTGCTATTTAACGATCCCATTCTTAATTTTAAGAATAATTCTTTTCCGCCTTATAACCCTTGGGTTTACTTGGGAACAATACTTAGTTCAATCGCTTTAATTTCAGCGGCTCTATTCTTGCCAATGCTAACGAGCGAGAAAGGAAGTATTACGGATTTCTCTATTATTGCATTAACCTCCACAATTGCTTCTCCAATTGCCTGGGAACATCATTATGGTATCCTTTTGCCAATTTATGCTTTCCTACTTCCTTATTTATTAAACAGAAAAATCTTTGGAAAATTTACGATTTGTTTCTTAGCTATAAGTTATTTATTAACCAGTAATTATTTGGCGATCGCTAAGTATTTAGCATACAAGAAAATAGCTTTTATCCCCTTAAACATTTTTCTATCTTATCTACTGGCTGGAGGTTTGATGGTTTTAGTATGCTTATACATTTTAAGAAGCACGAAATATGAGGTGAATGAGAGTAAGGATAAGCTTCAAAATAACGTGGTTAGTGATTAGCAATAATTAGTGGTATTATGTGCCGCAAATAGCCTTTTAAAGTATCAGAGCCTACTTGACATACTGGTTATCAACGATTGAGCAACTTACTTTCGTATTTTCCTCAGATACTCTCCCCAAACTGGGTATCTAGGTAAGAAATTGCCTTCTTTGCCAAGTCTTTATATAAAAAACTGTATATTTACGGAATCTTGATAGTCTGTTGACGCTTTTTCGACTAAAATCATTACGGAAGAAGCTATTAAACTTTTTCTTATCTAATCTCGCCTCAAACTGGTATACCCAGATAAAAAAGCTAGTTTCTGTGAGAATTATAAGGTTATTGCATGAAAGCAGTGCTGCTTGCTGGAGGACTTGGTACTGGGCTAAGTAGAGTGGGTATTTAGTTCTATCGGAAATCATTGACTACATTGCAGATGCATCCACAGCTTGGAGTAAGAGCCAACTTAAACAGTAGCGTTGTTGACTTTAGTATTCACTACAAGCCAGGATATTTTAAAGCTAAGTTTTGCAGTAAATCTGCCTTACAGGAATTGATTTTTATCATAAAAGAGGTTTAAAAGCAAATGAAAATCCCCCGATTTCCCAGTGGTAAACAAACTTCAACTGAGCTAGCTGCTAGTCCTATAAAATTTCCTTATATTAAAGCTTTAAGACCACGCCAGTGGACCAAAAATCTGATTGTTTTTGCAGCACCCTTGTTCGCTTTCAGTATTAATCTGGAATCCTTGCTAGGCTGTTTACTGGCGTTTGTTTTGTTCTGCTTGACTTCGAGTAGTTTCTATCTACTCAATGACATCGCAGATGTAGAATCTGACCGTCAACATCCAGTCAAGAGTAAGCGACCCATTGCCGCAGGTAAGGTCAGCGTGCCAGTGGCGATGGGAATGGCAGTATGTTTGTTGGGTACTGGTTTAATTGTCGGCTGGTGGCGATCGCCCTACTTGGGAGCAACCATCACAGCATACGCACTGCTGCAAATTGCCTATAACCTGCGGCTGAAGCGGACTGTGATTTTGGATATTATTGCGATCGCGATGGGTTTTGTCTTGCGAGCCTACGCAGGTGCTGCCGCCACAAACATTGTTTTATCCCCCTGGTTTCTCCTGTGTACTGCTATGCTGGCTTTGTTTTTGGGTGTGGAAAAGCGCAAAGCAGAACTGCGGCTATTGTCAATTAGAGGTGGCAAGACCCGGTCTGTACTCAAGCGCTACTCCTTGCCTCTACTCAGCCGCATGGAGAATACAGTGACAACTGGCGCAGTCATGACCTACGCCATTTGGAGTTCCGGGCCTCAAGTCCGTGGAGCATCAACACCTTGGATGTTACTCACATTACCCTTTGTTATATACGGGATTTTTCGCTATCAGCTACTGAGCGATCCGCAAGAAATCGCTCGGCGAAGCGATATAGATGAGCAAGGAGGACAGACTGAGCGTCCGGAGGAAATTTTATTAAAAGACTTGCCTATTCTCCTGACGGTGATCGCTTGGATCGTTACAAGCTTTGTCATTCTATTACTGAAACGTCAGGGGCTAATCGAGTAATTTTTTGGGTTGTAAGTCTCTGAACTTGTTGTGGCTGTGAGTGAAGTGACCAAATGTTAAACCGAGTGGCTCTGTTTTTTTCCCGCCCTGTTAAACAGAAATCCAAAAAATCAGTTATCAACGAGGGACTTTACAGTTTTCCGCGAGAAGAGTACAGCTTGGCATCTATAGAGCTTGACTGGCTGAAGCTTTGCGGCATACAAGGTGTTATTCTCGATTTAGACAACACCATTGTTTCTGAAGACGATCGCTACTTGTCTCCCGGTGCCGAAGCTTGGATCGAACAGGCAAAATTACAAGGATTTCAATTTTTCATTCTCTCTAATGGCAAGCGCCGGTATCGGGTAAAGGCTTGGTCACATCGTCTAGATATTCCAGCTATAAATCCAGCCAAGAAACCCTTTCCTTTCGCCTTCCGTAAAGCCATCAAATATATGCGGCTGAAACCAAAACAAGTTGTCGTTATTGGTGATAGCCGCCATACAGATGTGTTAGGGGCATGGCTAAGCGGCTGTGCTAGCATCCAAGTTGCCACGCTCCCTCATCCCTTTCGATGGTGGGAAAAACTCCTGGGAAAACGAGTCCAAACGCCGTGGCCTAACGACCGCGAACTTTGGGATTTTGATTCTTTTTATTAAGCTGATTCTGGCTTAAGCAAGCTGAATATCCAAGAAAGTGTAGTTGTTTATGTTAGCTAATCTTTTGTTTCCTTTTTTAATCGTGCTGACCGTTGGCTTAAATACTCTCGCACAAACATTTTTGAAATTGGGAGCCGGTCAAAATCCCTTAAATGTTTACTTGCTGGGTGGGATTTTAGTTTACGGTCTCAGTACAGTTTTCTATATTTTGGTTTTGGGCAAGTTTAACTTATCAGTTGCTTATCCAGTTGTGATTGGCTTAACGGTGGTGGCAACGACGATTGCCGGAGCAGTTATTCTCAAAGAGAAAGTTTCCCCGGTTGATTGGGTGGGAGTGGGATTGATGCTCAGTGGAATTTGCGCGATCGCTTTTGGCAGATTGTCTTCAATAACATAGTTAGTATTCTATCGGAAGCCCTCTGGGTAACTGCTCTAATCGCAAAATTAGTCAATTTTGCGAGTTTTTTGCCCTTTTATGAGTTTAAAGTCTAAAACTACTAGAGACTCAATTTTTTAAAGTTTTAATAAAGCTCCTATATTTGTTTATCGTATCTTTACAGATATCTCAGTATTTTCCGCTTAGAATATTTACTTAGAGAAAATAGATTTTGCAGATTAATAATACATCCCAATTATACATGAATCTATCTAAAGATATAGATTATTTTTCATAAAAAACGAGGTAATCGCATGAAAGCAGTGATACTGGCTGGAGGGCTTGGAACTCGACTCACGGAAGAAACCACAATCAAACCAAAGCCGATGGTGGAAATTGGTGGACGACCCGTGCTGTGGCATATTATGAAAATTTACTCAGCTCATGGAATAAACGATTTCATTATCTGCTGTGGTTATAAAGGCTACGTAATTAAGGAGTATTTTGCCAACTACTTCTTACATATGTCTGATGTCACATTTGATATGCGGTTTAACCAAATGAATGTGCATTGTGGCTATGCCGAACCCTGGCGAGTCACGTTGGTAGATACCGGAGATCAAACGATGACCGGAGGACGCTTGAAGCGAGTCAGAGAGCATATTGGGAATCAAACCTTTTGCTTTACCTATGGAGATGGCG
This sequence comes from Coleofasciculus sp. H7-1, assembly GCF_057473865.1. Classification (NCBI taxonomy): domain Bacteria; kingdom Bacillati; phylum Cyanobacteriota; class Cyanophyceae; order Coleofasciculales; family Coleofasciculaceae; genus Coleofasciculus; species Coleofasciculus sp. H7-1. Next base: position 62,750 of record NZ_JBYCCT010000075.1, on the reverse strand, counting down.
TAGCGAATGTCAATATTCAAGAGCTAATAGACTTTCATCGAGAGCAAAAGTGTTTGGCAACATTGACTGCAACTCAGCCACCGGGACGATTTGGGGCGATTTCTTTAGAACCCGATCAACATAAAATTACCACTTTTCGGGAAAAGCCGGAAGGGGATGGTGCTTGGATTAATGGGGGTTACTTTGTTCTAGAGCCGGAAGTGATTGATTATATTGACGATGACTCCACAATTTGGGAGCAAGAACCCCTGAAAAAATTATCTCAAAATGAGCAGTTGGCTGCTTACAGACATCCTGGATTTTGGCAACCGATGGATACTTTACGAGATAAAAATTACCTGGAAGAACTTTGGAAGAGTGGGAATGCTCCTTGGAAAGTTTGGTGACAAATTTCAGGAGTAACACTCATCCATTTCAGTTTCAGGGGCAAGAAAATTTATGTATGATTTTGCAATTATCGGCGGCGGAATTATTGGGCTTTCTACGGCAATGGCTTTGGGAAAACGCTATCCCTCTGCCCGTATAGTAGTGCTGGAAAAAGAAAGCCAGTGGGCTTATCATCAAACAGGCAATAATAGTGGCGTGATTCACGCTGGCATTTATTACAAGCCAGGAAGTTTCAAAGCGAAATTTTGCCGGGAAGGAAGTCGCTCAATGGTGGAATTCTGCCGGGAGCATGGCATTGCACATGAAGTCTGCGGCAAAGTAATTGTGGCAACTGAGGAAAAAGAGCTGTCACGATTAGAAAGCCTTTATCAACGCGGCTGGGAAAATGGTTTAAAGACTAGCAAGATTAGTGCAGAGGAAGTCAAAGAAATTGAACCTCATGTCGCCTGTCTAGCCGGAATTCGGGTGTACGGAACTGGGATTGCCGATTACAAGCAGGTGGCTCGAAAATATGCCGAGCTAATTGAAGCACAAGGTGGAGAGCTTCGCCTCAATACCAAAGTTGAGAAAATTGTTGGAACGGGTGAGAATCAGGTACTTGAGACAAATAACGGCACGTTTGAAACGCGCTTTGTCATCAATTGTGCCGGACTGCATAGCGATCGCGTTGCCAAATTAGGAAACGTCGATCCGAAAGCGAAAATTGTCCCATTCCGGGGAGAATACTACGAACTCACGCCAGAAAAACGCTATCTCGTCAAAACCCTGATTTATCCGGTTCCTAATCCAGATTTTCCCTTCTTGGGCGTTCACTTCACCCGGATGATTGATGGAAGCGTTCATGCAGGGCCAAATGCCGTTCTCAGCCTCAAGCGGGAAGGTTACAAAAAGACAGACTTTAATCTACGTGATTTTGCTGAGGTGATGACTTATCCCGGTTTTTGGAAACTAGCAGCAAAACACGCCGACGAAGGCATTCAGGAAATCATTCGTTCCTTCAGTAAAGCCGCCTTTGTGCGTAGCTTGCAAAGGCTGATTCCGGAAGTGCAATCGGACGATCTAATTCCCACTCACGCCGGGGTTCGCGCTCAAGCTTTGATGAATGATGGCAAGTTAGTGGACGACTTTTTAATTGTTAAAGGCAATAACTCCGTCCACGTTTGCAACGCGCCTTCCCCCGCTGCTACATCTTCCCTGGAAATTGGCAAAGCAATCGTAGAGCAAATTCCGGAAAGAACCCTGGCGACTACAAGTCGCGGCTACACAAACAAAACCCGACTACACGGGTTTCAAGATTAATATGTTTTTAGTCCGCGTAGGCGAACTTTATCTGTGTAGTTGCGAATTCTATTCGCCCGGTACTTTCAAACACAAAATTAGTGTATAAAAAGTGAACAAATGAAAGTATTAGTAACAGGAACAGAAGGCTATCTCGGCTCGTTACTCGCCCCCATTTTGATGAAACGCGGACACGAAGTGATTGGGGTGGACACCGGCTTCTACAAAGTGGGTTGGCTGTATAACGCCACCGATTTAACTGCCAAAACCCTCAACAAAGATTTGCGGCACATCACAGCAGAAGACTTAGAGGGTGTCGAGGCAATTGTTCACATGGCAGAACTTTCTAACGATCCCGCCGGACAACTCTCACCCAATATCACCTACGACATTAACCATAAAGGTTCAGTTCGCCTTGCCAATCTAGCTAAGGCAGCGGGTGTGCGGCGCTTCGTTTATATGTCTTCTTGCAGCGTCTACGGCGTAGCAACAAAGGATGATGTGACTGAAGAATCTCCCGTCAATCCTCAAACCGCTTATGCAGAATGTAAAACCTTCGTAGAACGAGATGTCAAGCCACTCGCCGATGACAATTTTTCTCCTACCTTTCTGCGAAATGCCACCGCTTTTGGGGCATCTCCCAGAATGCGTTTTGATATTGTTTTAAATAACTTGGCGGGCTTAGCTTGGACAACGAAAGAAATCAAGATGATCAGCGACGGAACTCCTTGGCGTCCGTTGGTTCACGCCCTTGATATCTGTAAGGCAATTATCTGCACCCTAGAAGCACCCCGCGACATTGTTCACAACCAAATTTTCAACGTAGGGGACACTTCTCATAACTATCGAGTCAAAGAAATTGCTGAAATTATTGCCTCAGTCTTCCAAGGATGTCAGCTAACCTTTGGAGAAAATGGCTCAGACAACCGCAGTTATCGAGTTTCTTTTGAGAAGATTAACAAAACTCTACCGGGATTTAAGTGTGAATGGGATGCCCAGCGGGGTGCCCAGCAGTTATTCGATTTGTTCAAGCAAATTGATATGACTGAAGACATCTTTTTGTTTAGAGGGTTCACTCGTTTGAAGCAGCTAGAGTACCTGATTCGCACCCAACAAATCGATCAAAACTTTTTCTGGAGTAAGGAGTTATAAATCATGGCGATCGCTAAGTGTCGTTTTTGTAGCAAATCCCTTCAGCACACCTTTGCCGATCTAGGGATGTCACCCATTGCAAATGACTACCTAACGCCAGAACAGCTGCGTCGGGCAGAAAAAAGTTACCCACTTCATGCCTATGTTTGCGAAAGTTGTCTTTTAGTGCAGCTAGAAGAGTTTGAATCTCCCGATCATATCTTTGGGGATGGTGACTACGCTTACTTTTCTTCTTACTCAGAAAGTTGGTTGCGTCATGCCAAACTTTACACGGATTTGATGGTAGAAAGGTTTGGGTTTAACAAAAATCATCAAGTCATTGAAATTGCTAGTAATGACGGCTACCTGTTGCAGTATTTCCATGAAAAGGGAATCCCCGTTTTAGGAATAGAACCAGCGGCAAATGTAGCAAAAGTTGCAGAGGAAAAAGGAATTCCCAGCTTAGTTAAGTTCTTTGGGGTTGAAACTGCTAAGGAACTGGCAGCAGCGGAGAAACAAGCCGATCTGTTGTTGGGCAACAACGTCCTCGCTCACGTTCCGGATGTGAATGATTTTGTAGCGGGAATGAAGATAGCCCTGAAGCCAGATGGCATCTTGACAATGGAATTTCCCCATTTGTTACAGCTGATGCAGCAAAATCAGTTTGACACGATTTATCACGAGCATTTTTCCTACTTTTCCTTCTTAACCGTTGAAAAAATCTTTGCGGCTCACGGTTTGACCTTATTTGATGTCGAAGAAATCCCGACTCACGGCGGTTCGCTCCGAATTTACGGCAAGCATGACAATGCGGCTGAGCCAGCCATGAGCGATCGCGTTAATCAGTTAAAATCCCAGGAAATCCAAGCTGGCTTAGATAAGATAGACACTTACCTGACCTTTGGAGAAAAAGTCAAAGAAACCAAGCGCAAGCTACTGAGTTTTTTGATTGAGGCGAAAGAACAGGGGAAAGCGATCGCCGGTTATGGTGCCCCAGCCAAAGGAAACACCCTCCTAAATTATTGTGGAGTTCGCACAGATTTTATCGATTTTACCGTAGATCGCAGTCCTCACAAGCAAGGAACCTTTCTACCAGGAACTCATATCCCCGTCCTCAACCCCGACGAAATCCGCGAAAGACAGCCTGACTACCTGCTAATTTTGCCTTGGAACCTCAAAGAGGAAATTATGCAGCAAATGGCATTTATTCGAGAGTGGGGAGGCAAGTTTGTAGTCCCAATTCCAGAGGTGCAAGTTTATCCATGATCTTTACTGAAACCAAGCTCAAAGGTGCCTTTATTATTGACATAGAGCAACGAGAAGATAATCGAGGATTATTCGCTCGGACTTTCTGTGCCAATGAATTTGCCGAGCGCGGATTAAAGCCAAACGTTGCCCAATGCAACCTATCCGTGAACTACAAAAAAGGGACGTTGCGAGGTATGCATTATCAAGCAACCCCCGCCAGCGAAACAAAATTGGTTCGTTGTACCCGTGGTGCTATCTACGATGTCATCATCGATATGCGTCCTAAATCTCCCACGTATCTGTGCCATATTGGCGTCGAGCTAACCGCTGAAAACCGGCGTGCCCTGTATATCCCTGAAATGTTTGCCCACGGCTTCCAAACCCTAACCGATGACGCCGAAGTGGTATATCAGATGAGTGAGTTCTACACACCAGGGTATGAGCGGGGGCTACACTATGACGACCCTATCCTAGGGATTGAATGGCCCCTACCAGCCAGTGAAATTTCCGAAAAAGATGTATCCTGGCCTTTGTTCAGCTCTTATGTTCTTGTCGGGGCATAATTTTTATCTAGATCGATGAACCAAATACAAAACTGCCCGCTTGATGTGGGGACGATGTAGAGTGCCTGAATCGTTGCAACCCATAAAGAAACAACATGAACACAATCTTTTTCGATTCTGATGTTAACGATGAGGTGAGGCGAAAACATCTCTTCAACGGACAGATTTTCGTCTTTTCACCCCGCCCAAGTGCGATCGCGTTGTGCGAATTAGCTCGCGAACTCACCCAAGAAGCGTTTGGTTCTCTAGATCCAACAGAGGCACAATTTAGCCTCCCCGTCGAGAAGTTTGTGGAGATTGTCGCTCCACTCAAGCCTAGATTTATCCATCACCCCAAGTCAAAGCAGCTGATTCGGGAACTACTAGAGGATCTTGGCTGCGAGATGAACAAAACCTATTTCGACGTTCCGCGTATGAGGATCGTGTGTGATGGCACCTACCTCAACGCAGGGGTTGCTTATCCGCTGCACCCGCATCGTGACACCTGGTACGCGGCTCCCCTCTGCCAGATGAACTGGTGGCTTCCCCTCTACGACTATGAATCCGAGAGTTCGATGGCATTTCAGCCCCGCTACTGGAGCCAGCCGATAAATAATGGCTCTAGCGAGTACAACCACTATGAGTGGAACCGGGAGGGTCGGAAAAACGCCGCCCAGCATATCAAGAAAGATACCCGCAAGCAGCCCCGCCCATTAGAACACGTCGATCTCGATCCGCAGCTCCGAGTCGTTACCAAACCAGGCGGAATCATCCTCTTCTCTGGCGCACAGCTGCATTGGACAGTGCCCAACACCTCCGGACGCACGCGCTTTAGCATCGACTTCAGAACCGTACACCTCGACGATGTCATCTCCAAGGGCGGCGCACCGAATCTCGACTCCGCTCCTCAAGGAACTACACTCAGAGAACTCATGCGGGGCAGCGATCTCGCCCGCATTCCTGATGACATCATTGCCCTCTATGAGAATGAGCCACCACCCAGTGAGGAGGGGCTTTTGTTCCAACCTCCGGCGGAAGTCTTAAACTCTGTTCGTTAGGAATTAACGAGCATTTAACTAACACTTCCATTTGATGCTAGCCGTCAGCAACCCCGTAAAACTTGCCAAAATTTGGTACTAATTTTACGGGTGCTGAAGCTAGTAAGTAGATGGATATAGTTATTTGTAGGATGGGTAGAGCGACTAAGTGTTACCTCATCAAACCCATATCAATGTTGGGTTTCGTTCCTCAACCCAACCTACCTCAGATGCGCGAGTTTAATTATGTCTACCTACTTATTAAGGACGTTCAAGTTGCCCTTGACTTTTTGTAAAAGAGGCTTAAAGCTGTGAACCTCACCGATCTGAAGAGAGTTCTTAACCCTAATGATATTGGCAACGAGATGTACCAGATTATCTCAAAGCTATATCCGATTTGCCGCAGTATTACGGGCAATGGCTTTCGAGAAACTCTCAAGATTATTCAAGAACTCATTCCCTTAGAAATTCACGAGGTACCGACGGGAACGGAAGTGTTCGACTGGACGGTTCCGAAGGAGTGGAATATTAAGGATGCCTACATCAAAAATTCTCAGGGTGAGCGAGTCGTAGACTTCCAAAAATCTAACTTGCACGTTGTCAATTACAGCGTGCCGGTTCGGAAAAAAATGCCTTTTCAGGAACTGAAAGAACACCTATTTACCCTACCAGATACTCCTGAGTGGATTCCTTATCGGACTTCTTATTACAAAGAAACTTGGGGCTTTTGTTTGAGTCACAAGCAATTTTTAGAACTGAAAGATGGCGAATATGAAGTCTGCATTGATTCCTCTTTAGAATCAGGAAGCCTGACTTACGGCGAGTATTACATCAAAGGAGAAAGCCCAGACGAAGTTTTAATCTCTTGCCATGCTTGTCACCCATCTCTGTGTGACGATAATCTATCGGGCATCGCTCTCAGTACCTATTTGGCAAAACATCTCAGCTCGATTTCTCGGAGATACTCTTACCGATTTCTATTTATTCCGGGAACGATTGGTTCCATTACTTGGCTGTGTTTAAATGAAGCCCAAGCCCAGAAAATTAAACACGGATTGGTAGTAACGTGTGTGGGAGATCCAGGCAAAGTTACTTATAAGAGAAGCCGCCAAGGTGATGCAGAAATCGATAGAGCCAGCCTTCACGTTTTAAAGCATTCGGGGCAAGAGCATGAAATTATTGATTTCTTCCCCTATGGCTACGATGAGCGGCAGTATTGCTCTCCGGGGTTCAATCTGGCTGTGGGTTGTTTTATGCGATCGCAGCACGGTGAGTTTCCCGAATACCACACATCGGCAGATAATCTAGATTTTGTGCAACCTGAATATCTGGCTGACTCCTTCTCTAAATGTTTGTCAATTTTCCACGTTTTGGAAGGCGATCGGACTTACTTAAATCAAAATCCTAAATGCGAGCCGAGACTGGGGAAAAGGGGTCTTTATAAAGGAATTGGCGGGCAGAAAGAGGGGGCACTTAATGAAATGGCAATCCTGTGGGTGTTAAATTTGTCGGATGGCAATCATACCCTTCTAGACATTGCCGATAGGTCGGGTTTAGCATTTGATGAGATTAAAAGAGCAGCAGATGCTTTAGTAGAACATGATTTATTGAAAGAGTGTTTGAAATCAGCAACCGTCAGCTAAGATTAATCCAAATCCTTGCAACCAAAATTGAATGTCAGCCTTAAAAGACCAAATTGCAGTTGTAACGGGAGCTAGTAGCGGGATTGGCAAAGCGATCGCGCTCGGTTTGGCAGAGCAAGGAGTCACGCTTTGTCTGGTGGGACGTAATTTAGAAGCGCTAGAGACAGTCGCCGAAACTGCCACCACTGCATCCAAAGTTCTGCTTTATCAAGTTGATCTCACGCTAGACGAAGACATTGAGCAGCTAAAAACTCGTCTTGAGCAAGATGTAGGAAATGTTGATCTGCTCGTTCATAGTGCTGGTGTCATCACCTTAGGGGACATGAAAACCGCCTCCCTGGAAGACTTTGACTGGCAGTACCGCGTCAATGTTCGCGCTCCTTATGCGCTGACACAAGCCTTGTTACCGGCGATCGCACTCCGTCAGGGTCAGATCGCGTTCATCAACTCGACGGTGGGTTTGAATGCTAGAGGCGGTGTGGGACAATATGCTGCAACCAAGCACGCACTGAAGGCGATCGCTGACAGTCTGCGAGAGGAAGTCAACGCAGATGGCGTGCGCGTTCTCAGCATCTATCCCGGACGCACTGCTAGTCCCATGCAAGCATCGGTTCAAGAGATAGAAGGTAAGACATATCATCCAGAACGACTTCTGCAACCAGAAGACGTAGCCGCAGTGGTACTCAATGCCCTCAGTTTGCCCCGAACCGCCGAAGTGACTGACATTAATATTAGACCTTTAAAGAAAACTTAAATTCAGTTGAAGCTTAGATTCTCCAAGCTACATTCAGAAAATGACTAGATGCTCAATAAGCGCACTATCATAAAACTTGATATTTTCACGCTTTGAGCTGTAATCCGTAAGTCTTTAGGTTCATAATTTTTAATAGCATTTTTAGGAGTTGAAGCATATTTTTATGGAAGTTTACTTTTTTTTCATTTGTTTTATTTTAGTGACAGTTGGGCTAAATATCTTAGCTAAAAAATTTCTAAAGCAGCGATGGAATTTATGGTTAGGCTATGGATTGCCTGCCTTGCTGTTCATCTTATTTATGTGGAATGTTTCCGCTCCACACAATCTATTTAGTGACTTTAATAAAGCCTATTATCCGGCTGGTCGTCAAGTGATAGAAAATCCATCCAGCTTGTATGACAAAAATTGTGCTGATAATACTATTTGCTTTGTCAACATTCCAATTATTGCCTATTTGTTTACTCCTTTTTCTCCATTTCCTCTACATAGAGCGCAATATTTACTTGCTGTTTTGAGTGTTTTAGCTGTTGTTGCATCTTGCTATTTTACAGTTAAGCTAACGAAAGTTAGTGGGGACAAACGAATAGCTATAATTGGACTATTTGCAATAAATGGACCTTTGTATTACAGCTTTCGATATGGAAACGCTACTCATTTTGTATTTCTATTGCTGATAGGGGCATTTTTTTGTATTCAGAATAAGCGTGAGGTTTTTCTAGGAATTTTAGTAGCGATCGCGGCTCTAATGAAAATCCCTCTAGTTCTTTTTGGCGTTTATTTCGTATTAAGAAGACGATGGCAAGTGGTAGCGGGTTTTAGTGCAGCACTGTTGGTAATTGGGGGTGCATCTCTACTTTTATTTGGGGTGGATTTACATTTAACTTGGTTTCGGGAATGTATCCAATCTTTTGCTGGTAAACCACTTGCTGCCTACAACGTTCAGTCAGTAGATGGTTTTTTAGCTCGCCTGCTGACCGATGGCAATCTCAAAAACTGGCTACCCCTTGAAGTAGGTTGGGATTTTAAAGTGATGCGGTACGCATTATTATCACTTCTGTTTGGTACAACTTTCTGGGTTTTTTGGCGCTCAAAATCACCCACCACACTAGAAGAAGAAAACTTGGAATTTTCTATTGTTCTTTGTTTAGCACTGGTAACAAGTCCTATTTCTTGGACACATTACTATTTATTTCTACTGCTACCTTTATCCCTCTATGTTGGCAACAAATTAGTAGTTCCTAATCAGCGGCTATGGTTTAGCCTTATGATACCGAGCATCCTGTTAATATCCTTTCCTGTAACATCGATTCTGGTTGACTTTAAACCTCTCACATTTTTTACATCCAAGTTGCTCATCTCCCATTACTTCTTTGGTGGTGTGTTACTACTGGGAGTCTTGTTGGCAGCTCAATGGCATAATTCAAAACGCTTTCAGCAATCTCAAAGTGGTGTTGGTTCTTTGTGACAGTGCTTTGTGATTATGCTTTGTGGCATTAATCCTTAAGGTGTCAGTATGATTGTTTTTGTTGTACCACTCAGAAGTCAGCAATCCTCAAATTCTTGGGATCGCGTTCTTAAGTTATTTGAAAGATGTATCAAGGCAATCTGCAATCAAACTTCACCAGATTTTAGGGTGATTGTTATTTGTCACAAAAACCCACATATTGAGTTTAATCATTCTCACATCACCTACATTGAAGTAGATTTACCACCGCCAGCTCCAGCTTTAAAAACTGCGGCTTTGAAGAAATGGGAAGATCCAGATTTTGCATTTAAGTATCTAGACAAGTTGCAAAAGGTGCTGACGTGATTCATGTATGCTCAACAGCTAAAGCCGTCTTAATATAATGATTGTTGATGTCGATGACTGTGTAAGTAAGCATTTGGCAGAATTTGTCAGTCAGCATTCACAATCTAATGGATGGTATGTGGATAAGGGGTATGTATATCAGGATGGCAATCGATTCATATATTACAAAAAATACGCTTTTAATAGATCGTGCGGAACCTGCCGAATTGTTCGGTACAATTTGTATGACTTGCCTGAAAAGATGGAAGATGCCAATCTAACTTCTCTTATTCATCTTGATTATCATAAATTAACTGAGATAAAGCAAGGAGTAAGACTCAAGCAATTGCCTTTTGAAGGTGCTGTTTATATTATTGGAAATGGAGAAAATATTTATCAGGCAGGTTTCGACACGTTTTTTGGTGCTAAGGTGGGAATCACGTTAAGCATTCGTTCTCGGATAAGAGAAGCCTTTAATTATCGACTTCTAACGAAATCAATTCGTCGTGAATTTGGCTTGTATAACATCAACTAACCATTTGAATTTTGCGACCAAGGCTGGTAAAGCTAGTTTTTGATTGAAGTCAATAGCTGCGCGATCGCGTTATCTCTCCTTGGCATACAGACCAAAAATAGAGAATAATATTTATTAAACCTAAGAACTTGGTTCCATCTTCTAAAATTAATGGAGTTCCTATTCCTTTTAGATCCAATAAGTCCGTCATCCCTGAAACTACAAACAGAGCAATAGCTATTAGTAGCAGAATATAGGGTGTTGACCGGATTCTGCGCCAAAATAAAAAACTATAGCTAACAGCAGCAATCCCGTATATTGAATACATCAGTACTTTGGGAACACCAGCCGATAAGGTTAGCTCCAGGGTAAAGCGAAATATATCATCAACTAGCAAAACTGCCAGTCCAATTGCAGAAAATAGGATAAATAAATCACCTTTGCGCCTAGGGTGAAGACTTTTTAACAAGCCAAAGCTAAACAAACAGATTGCGAATGATATGCACCACAATATTTCAGAAAGCTGAGTAAAAAAGCCTACGTGGAGTTGTCCTTTAAGGAAAGGTGGTTCGGAAAATAAAACTGTTAGTAACCCTACTCTTGCAAAATAGTCTGAGCCGTAGTAACTACCTGCAAGTTTGACATAGACTGCCATTGTAATAAACAGTAGGAGAATCAGACCATTGAGAATAAGAACAAAACGGTCTTTTATTATTTGATTTTTGATATCTTGTAAGATTTTTTTAATCAGATAAGCTGGCATTTTAATTCAAATTTATTTGATCCTAGGAAAAAGCTAGAAAAACAGTCTCATGCGCTACAAAATTTGGACGTTTCTTTCGATTCCGATCCGTTATTTGTCGAGTATAAGTCAGTCTAGCTAAATAAGTCCAGACAACAGGTGAAAATATATATAGCATTCCTAACTGAAGGCGAGATCCCCAACTTCTCTAAGAAGTCGGAGATATAAACTGCTGGCATCTCACAGCAGGCGTCTCGCCTGCGCTAAAACCAAAAAAATATTTCATAACTTCCTATATGACTGCTGTTACCTGCCTGGGCTTTTAGGGAACGCTAAAATATAACCTCATTGAGGTGAGTCTTTTATTTAGATTCTGTTACAGTTCTTATCTTGTATTAAGGCAATGGAGAGAAGGAGTAACTACCTATGGGAACTAGCATCATACAACGTAATAATGTCCAGATGCTGGGTAATGGCAGCCAGACAATTATCTTTGCCCACGGTTTCGGCTCGGATCAGACGGCTTGGCGACATCAGGTAGCAGCCTTCGCACCTGATTTTCGCATTATACTGTTCGACCATGTAGGGGGGGGAAAGTCAGATTTTTCTGCTTATAGTCCGCGCCGCTACAGCAGCTTATACAGCTACGCAGAAGATTTGCTGGATTTATGTGCCGAGTTAAAGTTAACCAAGAGCATCTTGGTGGGTCACTCGGTCAGCGGGATGGTTAGTTTATTGGCAGCATTAGTCGAGCCTGATTGCTTCAGCCAACTAATCTTTCTGGATGCGTCCCCCCGTTATCTCAACGATGTGGGATATGTGGGTGGCTTCGAGCAGTCTGACCTAGATGCGCTCTATGCAGCCATGTCAACCAACTATTATGCTTGGGCCAGCGGTTTTGCTCCCATCGCAATGGCTACTCAGGATAAACCGGAATTGGCAGCCGAGTTTGCCAATACGCTAGCAGCTATCCGTCCGGATATCGCGCAAGCGATCGCTAAAGTGATTTTCCAGTCAGACCATCGAGATGAGTTACCGCGATTGAATGTACCGACTGTGATTTTACAGGCAAGCGATGATATTGCCGTACCGCCTCAGGTCGGTCAGTACATGGCAGAAAAAATTCCTCAAGGTAAGCTGATGAATATCGCCGCTAGAGGGCACTTACCGCATATCAGCGCCCCCGACGTGGTAACGAATGCGATCGCCCAATGTCTCGTCGCCTAAACTTAAACTTAAATCTTCGACCGTCACGGTTGCTCCTTTGTCCTCCTGACCGACTACCGACATTTAGACCCTTCCTACTAGGGCTAACCCTCTTTTTCGGAGGACTGGGCGTGCTGGATGGATGGACGCCTATGCAGATCGTCGCCCCAGTCATCTTGACAATATGTACGCTTTTGCCCCTACCAGCGGTGCAAGTCGCACCCGCCGTAGGGCTTTGCATTCTGTTCTTGGGACTGCTGCATGGCGATTGGCGGCTAACACGCCAGTCACTTGAGCTGGGTAGTGTGGCTGTGTTCGGCACGCTTGTAGGCTCTTTTCTGCGGGGAATCGAGTGGCGGTTGGCGTCTCAATCGGTGCTGAGTACTCTTACCAATGCCGACACCAGAAATTCTCCCAATACACCGATCCGGCAAGCCCTGATCTTACTACGGGACTCGGTTTGTGCCGACGCGGCGATCGCGCTGCGCCAACTTGATGATGTCACCGCTGAAGCCTTGGTGTGCATTCCCCAGCAGGCGCTGCCAGATCAACTGACGACACCCGCCTTGTTTGAGGAAGCGATCGCTCAAAATCGCTGTCTCTACTATCCAAACTACCCCGCTACCCCCGGTGCTTCTCATGTCTTGCTCGCCAAAGGTACTCAATCCCTCGCCATCCTTCCATTTCAGTATCCCGGTAAAGGCACGATGCCAGCACCCCATAGCGGTGCAATTTTGCTGATCTGGCATCGCCAGACAAACATCTCCTCACGTCTGCGCCAATTTATCGAGTCGCTACTTGCCGAATTACGCACCCTTTTACAGTTCTGCGATACCACCCTACGGATGGAGAATCTGCAAGCACGCTTTGGTGCCATGTTAGAGACAATCCATCAGGGAGTGGTATTTGTAGATGAAAGTGGCGAACAAGGCTGGATCAATCAAGCCGCTGCCGAGCAACTGGGACTCACCCCTGGGGCTGTAGAAACCCCCCATGCTGGCTCAGGCGATGGCATTGCTACGCACTAGCGCTGATAATCAACAGGAAATCGTGGCGCAGGCAGCAACGTTTTTTTCCCAACCTCAAGCAGTCATTCGCAACTGGATCTGGGTGTTCAAAGGCGACACGCCAAAAACGCTGAGTATCTCTAGCACGGCGACGCGGGTACACGACGTGCCCGGTCGCCTCTGGATATTCGATGATATTACCGAGCGATATTTCGCGCAATTGGCGCTTGTCGAGCGTACTCAAGAATTATCTCAGACGAATCTGGAACTGGAAAAGGCAAAAGCAACTGCTGAAGCAGCAACTCGCATCAAGAGTCAATTCCTCGCCAATATGAGCCACGAAATCCGCACCCCGATGAATGCGATTATCGGCATGACGGGACTGCTACTCAACACTGAGCTAACCCCCCAGCAGCGGGATTTTGTTGAAACAACCCAAAGTAGTGGCGATGCATTGCTAACGCTGATCAACGACATTCTTGACCTTTCTAAAATTGAGTCAGGCAAGCTGGAGTTAGAAAAGTATTCTTTTAATCTGCGAGTTTGTGTTGAAGAAGCCCTCGATTTATTAGCTTTCAAAGCAGCCGAAAAAAATCTGGAATTAGCATATTTAATTCATCCAGAAACCCCAATAGCGATTGTGGGAGATGCCAATAGGTTGCGCCAAATTTTAGTCAATTTGCTCAGTAATGCGGTCAAGTTCACCCAAGCTGGAGAAGTGATTGTATCGGTAAGTGCAAAAGAGGCGATCGCTCATGAAGAATCGGGAATCGGTGATCAGCAAACCAACCGATTACCGATTACCCATTACCAAATCCAATTTGCTGTTAAAGACACAGGCATTGGGATTGCCCCAAACCGTATAGATCGCCTGTTCAAATCTTTCAGTCAGGTCGATGCTTCTACGACTCGGCAGCATGGGGGAACCGGGTTAGGACTAGCGATTAGCAATCATCTCAGCGAAATGATGGGCGGTCAGATGTGGGTCGAGAGCATGGGAGCGATCGCCCGAAATCCTCCTTCTGACTGGGAACCTACCCTAAAAAAAGATCCGGGCGCAAGCAGCAACCATGAATTTCATTCTCCACTTCCTCCCCCCCTTCAAGAAGGCGAAAGCATTGCGGCGGCAAAGCAGCTAGCGCCTACATCCCGTGCTACGCTCTCGGTAGCTAACAGCCCTCATCCAGACGTAGGCTCTACTTTTTATTTCACCATTGTTGCGGCATCAGCTCCCAATGTATCTGCGATCGCTTCTCAAAATCCTCAACCTCAGTTAGATGAAAAGCGACTCCTGATAGTAGATGATAACGCTACAAATCGCCAAATATTGACGCTGCAAGCCCAATCTTGGGGAATGCTGACTTGGGCAGCTGAATCTGGTTCTGAAGCCCTCGACTGGCTGAACTTAGGGGAACCGTTTGATATCGCCATTCTGGATATGCAGATGCCACACATGGATGGTCTGACTTTAGCGGCTAAAATCCGCCAGCTGCCTAACTACGAAAAATTACCCTTAATCGTGTTGACCTCCATCGACAGACCAGAAAGGAGTCATCATGTCCTAGCAGTATTCGCGGCATTCCTCACCAAACCAGTTAAACAATCCCATCTCTATAATGTCTTGAGCCATGTCCTGGGTGGACCGATCCAGGTGAAGCCTTCGCGCACCGATACACCTCCAATAAATCCGCAACAAGCAGCACAATTCCCCCTGCGGATTCTGTTAGCAGAAGACAATGTGGTGAATCAAAAGGTAGCCTTGTACTTACTATCACAGATGGGCTATCGAGCAGATATCGCCAGTAATGGATTAGAAGTGCTAGAAGCTCTACATCGCCAATCCTATGACGTGGTGCTAATGGATGTGCAAATGCCAGAAATGGATGGATTGACAGCGACTCGCCACATAGTTAGGGAATGGTCGCCAGCTTCTCGTCCCCGCATCATTGCCATGACAGCGAATGCGATGCAAGGAGATCGGGAAGAATGTCTGAATGCAGGCATGGATGACTACCTGAGCAAACCGATCCGCATAGAGGAACTTATCCAAGCTTTGAGCAAGTGTCAGCCCTCCCTCCTCAGTCCTCAGCCCTCCGTCCTCAGTCCTCCTATTGATGCATCCACTCACCCCTCCCTTCCTACTCCCCAACTCAGTCCACCCTTCGGGAAGGCGAAGCGCCTACAGCCCTCAGTCCTCAGTCCTCCTATTGATGCCAAAGTGTTGCAATCATTTCGCAAAATGGTCGGTGAAGATGCCGAGGTGATTTTAGGGGAGATGATCGATTGCTACCTCGAAGATGCGCCAAAACTCATGATCGCGATCGCGATCGCAGTTGCACAAGAAAATCCACCCCAGTTGCAACGCCCCGCTCACACGCTCAAGTCAAGCAGTGCCACCCTGGGTGCCACAACCCTCGCCCAACTCTGTAAAGAGTTAGAAATCATGGCTCGTACTGGAAATATTCAAAATGCATTAGACAAATTGCCGCAGCTTGAAGCTGAGTATGAACGTGTTAAGGCGGATTTGCACTCTCAACGCCAGCCAAATTAGCTATGAACACCACCGACGCTCATCAACATACTCCCCTCATCCTCGTCGTAGATGACGACAAATTCATGCGGCTTCAACTTCGCCGAGCGATGGAACAAGCCGGATACCAGGTAGCAGAAGCAAGCGACGGAGAAGAGGGTTTAGCCGCCTACACGCGGCTAAACCCAGATATTGTGCTGCTGGATGCCATGATGCCAGTGATGGATGGCTTTACCTGCTGTCATCTATTGCGTACACTTCCAGAGGGCGATTCTCATGGAGAGACGTTTGGCGATTCGGCTACAGCGACGCGAACTGCTGAAAAAAATCGCCCCCTAGGAGGATCGCGAAACACACCCGTATTGATGATTACGGCTCTTGAAGATCAAGAATCGGTCGATCAAGCATTTGAGGCGGGTGCCATCGATTACATTACCAAACCGATTCACTGGGCTGTCCTGCGTCAGCGCGTGCGTCGTGTCCTCCAAGCTAGTCAGGCAACAGAGGAATTGCGACAGCAAACTGAGCGGGCGCAACTGAGCGAGGAGCGACTGAGGTTAGCCCTAGAAGCTGCCCACATGGGCACCTGGGACTGGAATATCCAAAGCGGCAGAGTTGTTTTCTGTGGGACTACGGAAGCGAATTTTGGTCTTACTCCAGGCTCCTTTGACGGCACCTATCAAAGCTTTCTCACCAGAATCCATCCTCAAGACCTCGAATTAGTCACTCAAGCTTTGGTACGCACCGTGGAAGAAGGGGCGGACTATGACATCGAATACCGCATTATTTGGCCTGATGGTAGCGTTCATTGGATAGCAAGCAAAGGTCAAGTTTATTACGACCAAACCGGCAAAGCCATCCGTGTGAATGGCATCAACATGGACATCACCGAACGCAAGCACTCGGAACAAAAAATTGGCGAACAAGCTGCCCTACTGGATATCGCCACAGACGCAATTCTGGTTCAAAATCTAGACAATCAAATCTTATTTTGGAACCAAGGTGCGGAACGTCTCTATGGCTGGAAGCAAGAAGAAGCCCTCGGCAAGAACACCGCTCAGCTTTTGCATAAGCAAATTTCACTAAAATTTCAAGCAGCCCAAAAAACTCTCATCGAGGAAGGAGAGTGGTATGGGGAGTTGTATCAAATCACCAAATCCGGTCGGGAAATCATTGTTGAAAGTCGCTGGACGCTAGTGCGCGATGAGGCGGAAAACCCAAAAGCAATTCTGATTGTCAACACAAATATTACCGAAAAAAAACAACTAGAAAGGCAGTTTCTCCGCGCTCAGCGCATGGAGAGCTTAGGAACGCTGGCTAGCGGCATTGCCCACGATTTAAACAATGTGCTAGCGCCTATTTTGATGTCAGTTCAACTTCTGCAAATCAAGATCCAGGATCGTCAGAGTCAACAGCTGCTTTCTATCCTCGAAACCAATGCCAAACGCGGAGCTGATTTGGTTAAACAAGTGCTTTCATTTGCGCGGGGCATGGAAGGCGAACGGACAAATCTCCAAGTCGGGCACCTGATTTTTGAAATTGCGAAGATCGCAAATGAAACTTTTCCTAAATCAATCGAGATTCATACTGATATCCAGACGAGAGAACTTTGGGCTGTTTCTGGCGATGCCACACAACTACATCAGGTACTCATAAATCTTTGCGTCAATGCTCGTGATGCCATGCCAGATGGCGGGACGTTGAAGATTTCTGCCGACAATATAGTAATTGATGAAAACTATGCCAGGATGAACACAGGTGCAAAAGTGGGTTCCCATGTTCTTATTAGTGTCTCTGATACTGGAATGGGGATGTCTCCTGAGATGCTTGATAGAATCTTTGAGCCATTTTTTACCACTAAAGAAATTGGCAAAGGTACGGGTCTGGGTCTTTCAACTGTGCTTGGCATCATCAAAAGCCACGGCGGTTTTTTGAATGTATATAGCGAAGTGGGAAAAGGCACCGAATTTAAGGTTTACTTGCCAGCAGTCCAGGGGAAATCAACACCGCAAGTTATAGAAAATCAATCTAATCTGCTAACTGGGAACGGCGAGTGGATTCTGGTTGTTGATGACGAAGCTTCAATTTCTCAAGTGACTCAAGCATCTCTAGAAACCTATGGTTATAGAGTTTTAACTGCTAGCGATGGGATTGAGGCAGTCGTACTGTATGCCCAGCAGAAAAAAGAAATTAGTGTTGTACTCCTCGATATGATGATGCCGTCTATGGACGGACCAACAACGATTCGCACGCTACAAAAAATTAACCCGCAAGTTAAAATTATTGCGGTTAGCGGACTCTTATCTAACGATAGGGTGAATGAACTGGCTCGCGCTGGGGTCAAAACCTTTTTGTCAAAACCCTACACTACAGAAGAGTTGTTGAAAACTCTACATGAGGTAATTATCTAATGCAAGAGTTACAGCAGCCGCTCAACTCAGGACTCGCCGCACATCACCACATCTGCCACCGCAACTACAGGGGGATTGCCCCTACAAAACGCTATATGTATAAGCTTTGCATAAGTCCTGAACTGATGTCATACTTCATCTGCATGATTTCCTGACGACAAACGTGCCAAAAGTAAAATGCGATATTGAGGATTCCCAATAACTTCGTTCCATCTTTTAGCATTGCCGGAGTACCATGACCCCGGCTACAGTTTAGGTAGAAGCCGTCCTGTAGGTGGCATTTTCTTGGGGAACGGAGGGAGCCTGAGAATTAATTTTTCTGGAATAAGTAACTCTGGCTAAAGAACTCCAGGCGGCAGGTGAAAACATGGCTGGATATGCCATCTTCAGTGCCATTAGGATTTTTCCTTGCTTCAGTCCTACTAAACTCCAATGCAGCTTGAGAAACGCCTTGATTTCCTCAAGTTTCGGAATAGATGAGCGATATTTTTCATGCACTAACGGGTAGATTCTTTCCTTGATTAAGATATTTGTTTCTAACCGTTTTTGCAGTGAAAACTTCTGATTGCATCCACCAGGCCATAATGTCCGGAAGGTAAGATACTGATTAACAAATGCAGCATCCCCATATTGGGCAATTTTCACCCAAGAGTCGATGTCGTCGCAGTTGCCATCTAAAGCCGAATCCCAACCGCCTGACTTGATAAAGGCATCTTTTTTGAAGGCAACTTGAACGGGTGTACCAAAAGGAACCACTTCCATCAACATCCCGTAGTGGATATCCTCTTGTTTCACGTAAAATATTTTGCCAGGACCGCTTGGCTTGGTGCGGGTAACTTCTTCACCGTTGACATCAACTTGAACGGCTTGACACGAACAAATCGCTGCTTGGGGACGTTGAGCGATCGCTTTTACCATTTCCCAGATGCAGTTGGGTGCCAGATAGTCATCATCATCCAGCGGTTTGATCCAGTCTCCCGTTGCCACGGCAACCCCAGCATTTACGGTCGCAGAGTGACCGCTATTGACTGGGTTGCGGTAATAAACCACGCGCTCGTCGCCCAAGCTGCGGACGTATTCTTCTGTACCGTCCGAGGAACAGTCATCTGCTACTACCACTTCGCAGGGCAAAGTTTGCGCTAGCGCCGATTCAATAGCCCGCCGCAGTAGCGGTAAACGATTATAAGTTGTAATTACGATGCTAAATTTCATTATTCAGCGCCTCTCCTGAGTTGTTATAAAGCGATTTGATATTCAGCGATTATTCTACGATGCAGTTTTCTGTCTAAACCATGAGCCTATTCTATAGTTTGTCAATCCGTTGTTCTACTTTTTTCAGTCCTTAGGAAGATGAACCAACTGCTTCTTGCTTACGTATATATACAAGGATCAGTTCGTAGATAGAGGAATTGACGGTAAAATTTTTCCGTGTAAACACTTATCTTAAACATTTTTGTTAAAGAAATCATCAAGCTAAGTTAAAGATAATGTAGAATCCGGAGACTTTTCTTAAAGTTTTCGTGAAGATTCAGAGCAACCATTATAAACTCGGATTTTTGTATCACTTGATACAGTGAAGTTTCCAAAAGAGGCGAGCGATCGGGAACCCGATTCTACAGCATCAACCATGTTTTTACGGACGATAGTCTCGGCAGGTGTCCGGGAACTCAGCCAAGGAAAGAAGTTTCTATTGCTTTAGAGACGCTGCCGCCAGTTAGTCGGAGCGATGTCCCATCATCTGCTTTTCTAGGCAGCTATAGTGGGATGCAAATGCCTACAGCACGCTGCGCTTACCGCGTAGCGATACTTGTAGCGGTTATCGCCGCCTAACCATCATGAGCGAATTCCCAGATTTTTCCGATTTAGGCTATCAAGTCGAAAGGGAGCTAGGGCACAACCCTTGCGGGGGTCGAGTCACTTACCTAGCAAGCCGTACCAATACACAGCAGCGCGTCGTTATCAAGCAATTTCAGTTTGCCCATTCCGGTGCCCGCTGGTCAGACTACCAAGCTTACGAGCAAGAAATTAAGGTGCTACAGCAGCTGAACTCACCCAGCATTCCCCACTACCTCGATTCCTTTGAAACCCCAAGCGGCTTTTGCCTGGTTCAAGAATATAAACCTGCTTCCTCTGTCTCTACATCGCGTCACTTTACCCCAGAGCAAGTTAAGCAAATTGCCGTTGCCTTGTTAGAAGTTTTAGTCTACTTACAACAGCAAAATCCTCCGATTATCCATCGAGATATTAAGCCGGAAAATATCTTAGTGGATGAACAACTGAAAGTTTACCTGGTAGATTTTGGCTTGGCTCGCATCGGAAGTGGGGAAGTCGCCGCCAGCAGCACCATTAAAGGCACGTTGGGATTTATGCCGCCAGAACAGGTATTCAATCGCCAACTGACCCAAGCATCCGACTTATATAGTCTCGGTGCAACGCTGATTTGCTTGCTCACCCAAACCAAATCCACTGAAATTGGCAATTTAGTTGATGAAGCTTATCGGATCAATTTTAAGCAAATGGTGCCGCATCTGAGTCGGCAATTTGTGGACTGGCTCTCAAAAATGACGGCACCCAACTGCAAAAATCGCTATCCCAATGCTGTCACTGCCATAGAAGCACTCAAGCCGATTGATGTTCGCCGCCGCGTCCTGGTGCCAATTGATATTGTCCGCTATGCTACGTCATTCGGAACTCTAGACCGTCCCACAAAAACCAAGATTCTCGCCGCCGGATTAGTGCTAACATCCCTGGGGTTTGCCACGATCAAGGACAGACCCAGTTTAGTCAAAGCGGATCTCGTCAGGCAGTTGTTGGAAACTAACCACTGTGACAGATGCGACTTAAGCAGTGCCAACTTGGGTCGAGCCGATTTGAGTAACGCCTATCTAACGGGTGCCAACCTTCGGGATGCCTATCTCAGGGGTGCCAACCTCATCGGTGCCGACTTGACGGGTGCCGACCTCAGGAATGCTTACCTGGCAGTTGCCGATTTAACCATTGTTGACTTCAGGGGTGCCAATCTCAGAGGTGCTGACCTCCAAGATGCGTACTTGGGGAGTGCCGACCTCAGAGGTGTCAAACTCAGGGATGCCAATTTAGAAGGCGCTGACCTGGAGGGTGCCGACCTAACGGGTGCCGACCTCAGGGGTGCGAACCTCAAAGATGCCAACTTAGAGGGTGTCAATATAACTGGAGCCAAGCTGACAGATACCATCATGCCCGATGGCTCGATTCATCGATAGCTCAATGCAAGTGGGTTTTCCAACTAGCGGTATGGATGCGCTGATAGTAAGAATAGAGCGATCGCATCCGCTACTTTTACAGCCATCTGTTATAAAAAGCTCACCCCCTACATCTATCTATAGGTAGGATTATGGGGAATTTAGCAGACTTTTCCAGCCAAGGCTATCAAGTAGAGCCAGAGCTAGGACAAAACCGCGCCGGGGGTCGAGTCACCTATCTGGCAACGAGTACAAAAACCCAGCAGCACGTTGTGATTAAGCAGTTTCAGTTTGCCCAATCCGGTGCCAGCTGGTCTGATGATGATGCTTCAGGACTTACGCAACTTGCGCGACATCTGGGGGCACCCACAAGGGGATTGCCCCTACAAAACGCTATGTGTATAAGCTTTGCGTAAGTCCTGTGCTTGCGAGCAAGAAATTCAACTACTGCGCTGTCTGAATCATTCCAGCATTCCCCAGTACCTCGATTCCTTTAACTCCATTCTTTTGTAGTTGTAGTTTGAAAACACGCCCTAGCCCTCTTCCTTACGAGGGAAGGGGAATCTTCAAACCCCTCCCGTGGTTGGGGAGGGGTCAGATCGGGACTTGACCAACAGCATCAATAACTAATGACTAATGACCACTAAAAGAATGACTATTCTTCAATTTGCCATAAATCCTTGGTCATGTCTTCATCGACAATTTTCTTCGGACGCAACACTAGGAGGATTTGTCCCAGGATGGGGACGGTAGGAGCATCGGGGAACCAGTGAAGTTGCAGGTGTCCTGACTGGTCAACTACAAAATAGCTGCTGGCATTCCATTCCTGTCGAGACCTATCAATAAGAACCAGAATTTCTTCCGGGTTGTTGGTATGTTGACTGGGCAACTGGCTGCTGTTGCAGAGAATGACGACGGGATCTTGTGCTTTCAAGACGACTTGCCAACCGGGTAGAGACACCCAAGATCCACTCCAAGAAGTCTGTACTAGCCGGAATGGCTCAATTTGTTCCACTGGGGGAACTAATTGTAAGTCTGCGGGTGTCAAGGGCAGGGCACCGGCGACTGGTATCGTGCGAGGTAGTTGTTCTTCCTCGTCCAGTCGGTACAGGGGTAAAGCAGGGGCGCGACGAGGGGTAGCGCCTGCGACTCCTTCGGTTAGCATCTGTTCGATCTGATTTCGGGCAGTTTGGCTGTGAGCAAACATTAAGCCGCGAGCAACAAAACGCGATCGCTCTTGCACATTACTTAATTGTTTTGCCCGTCTCCAATACTGATAAGCAACCGCGTCTCCAGGATGGTCGGTAAATCCCTGCGGCAGAGTCCGCATCCGGGACAATTCTTTCACATCTTTGGCGACTTCACGGGCAACATCGGCGTCGAGGTTTCTGGATCGGATAAAGTCTGCTGTTGCTACCCGTTCTGGCTCAGTGAGAATCCGCAATTCGTATAAAATATCACTACCAGTGCGAGAATAGTGCGATCGCACTTCTTCCGATGCCCCACCATTGACTAGAGATGTGTATACCTGTGCGCCCACAATTACTTGATTCTGATGCACTGGCTCAAAGCCGGTTGCCTCAAAAATCGCTTGGGTATTGTAACCGGCTTTTTGCAATTTGGCACAGGCTTGTCCCCAGTCAACCCAGGTTCCTTGTTTGCGGCGGAGCAAGAACAGTAAATCTTCAACATTCACGTTCGCTGACTCTGGTTGAAGGCTACGATCGGGAGTGTCTGAGGAAGGTGTTTCAGTCATAATGACCCCAAAAAGCTTTTCATCGCTATCAAGCGACCAGGAACGTTTTTAAATGTATCGCGTTCGGGTCACGAATATATTTACATGGCAAGTTTAGTTTGGATGTCTGGTCTGTTTGACGCAAACCGGGAATTCCTGGTTACGTCATTTGTTCCGAAAGTGCTACTGAACAATCGGTCTTAAGATAGATGTTTTTCGCATCTAAATTTGCATTAACAAGTTGACCAAGAGTTTGTTGTATCGTTATGGACAATGCTATTCCAGAGCTTGATAGTATCAGCCGTCAGTTAATGAGTCTAGAACGCCCCAAGAAGCCCAAAATGTTGGTGGTAGACGATGAGCCAGATAATTTAGACTTGCTCTACCGCACTTTTCGACGAGATTTCAATGTGCTGAGAGCCGAAAGCGGTATTCACGCCCTGGAAGTGCTGGCGACAGAAGGGGAAGTAGCCGTGATTATCTCCGATCAGCGGATGCCAGAAATGAAGGGAACGGAATTTTTGAGCAGAACCGTGCCCAAGTTCCCGGATACGGTACGAATCATCCTCACGGGTTTTACCGATGTGGAAGATTTGGTAGAGGCGATTAATTCAGGACAAGTCTACAAGTACATCACCAAGCCTTGGGACCCCAACGAATTGAAGGCGGTAGTCCAGCGGGCAGCAGACACCTATGAATTGCTGAAGCAACGCACGGAGGAACTGCATCGCGCTCAAGCACAAACGGCACTGCTGGCAACGATTGTGCAAGTGGCTCAGGAGTCTCCCAATGTGGAAGCAACCCTGGAACCAATCGCCAGTGCCTTTGGCAATAATTTCTCAGCAGATGGCTGTATTTTGCAGCAGGTAGAGGGCAATCAGCTGGTGGCGGCAAAAGGAACCTATAATGCCGTAGGCGACACGGAAAACTGGCTGGAAAAAGACCCTCTAGTAGAGGATGCGATCGCATCTGGGAAACTTCAGGTTTGGGTGAATACTCCGGGAAATCCTCCTCCCACAGATATCGGACAATACCAAAGTTCCGGTCTCCAGGCGCATCTGATTATCCCCGTCATCTACCGAGGTAACGTGCTGGCGGTGCTGTCGCTCCAGTGGAAACGACCCTGTAAACTGCGCGAAGATGAGTTGAAATTCATTCACTTATCCGCCCAGCAGGTGGCTCTGGTTCTGACCATGACCCGCACTCATCAGTAATCGTTAATGGAAGAATGGTAATTCCCCAATTAGCGATTCTTCCATTAGCCGTTAGCAACTGTAACATCATGACCTCTGAGCATATCCAAGCCATCTTTGACCGCATTGCACCCGTTTACGACCAGCTTAACGATCGCTTAAGTCTCGGACAGCACCGCGTATGGAAGCTGATGACGGTGAAGTGGAGTCATGCGAGTCGGGGAGATATTTGCTTAGATGTCTGCTGTGGTAGTGGTGACATTGCGACTCTACTGGCGCGACAGGTGGGAGAAAAGGGTCAGGTATTTGGGTTAGATTTTTCACCCGCGCAATTAGCGATCGCTCGTCAGCGATGCGAAAATAGGGACAGCCAAAAGGAATGCCCCATCACCTGGATAGAAGGAGATGCCCTGAATCTCCCCTTCCCCGACAACTATTTCGACTGCGCCACAATGGGTTACGGACTTCGCAACGTCACCAATATTCCCCGCTGTCTTGAGGAATTGCACCGCGTCCTCAAGCCGGGTGCCAAAGCCGCTATCCTAGACTTCCATCGTCCCAGCAATCCTCAAATGCGAAGCTTTCAGCAGTGGTATCTCGATACCATCGTCGTCCCAACCGCCAACCAAATGGGATTGACTGAAGAATATGCCTACATTAGCCCCAGCTTAGATAAATTTCCCACGGGCAGCGAACAAATGGATTTAGCCAGGAAAGCGGGATTTACCGCCGCTATCCACTATCAGATTGCGGGTGGGGTCATGGGCGTATTGGTAGTAACCAAAGCCTAAGATGGTAGTAGAGGGTAGCAGATGAGTTTTGAGTTTTGAGTTATGAATTGACCCTAACTCAACACTCAACATTCAACATTCATAACTTCCCTTAAAACGTAACCTCTGCCTAATTGGATCGCCGCCTTGAATTGGTCTAACCTCTGGCTTTACGTCAGTCCCCCGATTGTTGGTGCAATTATTGGCTATTTCACCAACGATATCGCCATTAAAATGTTATTCCGCCCCTATCGGACTCTTTACATCGGTAGGCGGCGCGTCCCTTTCACGCCTGGATTGATTCCCCGAAATCAGGAACGCCTAGCCAACCGGGTTTCCGACACGATCATGGGGTCGCTGCTGACGCCAGAGGAATTGCAAAAGCTGGCGCGACGGCTGCTGCATACAGAACGGGTGCAAGGGGCGATTCTTTGGTTACTGCGACTGGCGCTAGAGCAGGTCAAACCCGATGCCGAGCAGAAAACCGCTAAAATTATGGCGGGAATTCTGCGGGATTTGCTGGGTGAATCGTTTCCCCGCCTGCTGAAAGTTTTAGCCCGCCGCGAGGATTTTCTGGAAGTCCAACTCAACCAAATTTTTGATAAGGTTTTGCTGGAATTTCAGCTGAGTGACGATCAGGCAAAGAAGCTTTCTGACTGGATATTGCAAGTGGTGCTACCACCAGATATGGTGCGGCAAGCTTTGGTGGATTTCCTGACTGACCGCAATATTCAAGTCATTGATGAAGGCTTTCGGGCAAAGACGAGTGGCACTTACTGGGTGGTGGCGAATTTGTTTGGTCTTCGCAACACTCTGACGCGCCTGCGGACGTTTTGCTTGGACGAAAAAGAGGAAACAAATCAACGTTTGACAGAGTTGATTGTCTCGTTAGGAATTCGAGAACGTTTGCAGGAATGGCTGCAAAATCTCTCTTTACAAAATTTGCCGGTTTCGACGGTGCGCCAGTTGCGTAAAACGATGCGCGACAGCGTCCGCAGTTATATTCAAGAGCATGGCGCTGACTTGTTGCAGGGATTGAGTGACTCTGTGGACTGGGAAAATATTGCCAAGTTAATCCTGGCTCGGCTGCGAACATCGCCTGCTGTGAATGCTTCTTTAGAAGTGGTTAGCAAAGAATTGGCTTTAATTTTAGAGCGCTATTTGGAGCGGGATCTGGAAAAAATTGTGGCTCAAGTGATTCCGATTTTGTCGATCGATCAGGTGATTATTGACCGAGTGAAGGGAACATCGGCGGCGGAATTGGAAATGGCAATTCAAGGCATCGTCAAAAATGAGCTGCAAGCAATTGTCAATTTGGGGGGCATCTTAGGGTTTGTCGTGGGTTTGTTGCAGGGGGTTTTGCTGTTGCTGCGTTAAGGTGTGCAAAAATTAACACGGTTCGTCTCGGAGTCGTTGGTAAGCTATGGCTTGGGCAGCTGGGCAGAGGTTATACGGCGATCGCTATATCATCGAAAGACCGCTCGGTCAGGGTGGTGTTGGGATTACCTATCTTGCTAAAGACAGAAAAGGCAATCAAGTTGTCATCAAGACGCTGAAAGAGGATGTCCTCAACAACCCAGAACTCGCTTCGTTCCGGGACAAATTTCAGCGGGATTTTCGAGATGAGGCGCTACGTCTCGCTTTGTGTCGTCACCCTCATATCGTGCAGATTGAAAACGCTTTTCAGGAAGGCTCGCTTCCCTGTATGGCGATGGAATATGTGGAAGGGGAAGATTTATGGAAGCGGGTGAACAAGTGGGGACTCCTGTCGGAAACAGAAGCACTGCGCTACATTCAGCAGATTGGCGAAGCGCTTACCGTCGTTCACGATAAAGGTTTGCTGCATCGGGATGTCAAGCCGCACAACATCATGCTGCGTTCTGGGAAATTAGAGGCGGTTTTGATTGATTTTGGGATTGCACGGGAGTTTATCCGGGATACTACCCAAGCTCATACTCAAGCCTTAACTCACGGTTTTGCACCCATTGAGCAATATGCTGAGGAAGCGAGACGAGGCGAGTATACGGATGTCTACGCCCTAGCCGCAACCCTGTATTATTTACTCACGGGAAAGCGTCCGACTCCGGCTTTTGCCAGGGCTGCGAAAGTTCCCTTAGAGGCACCGAGGCAAATTAATTCTAGTATTAGCGATCGCGTTGAGCTGGCAATTCTCCTGGGGATGGAGTTTGAACCCGAAAATCGCCCTGCTTCAGTGCAAGCTTGGTTGGATTTATGCAATTTCAGCAGCCTGAATCAAGATGCGGCGACGTTACCGATACGAAACGTTGAATCAGTCATCACTATGCCTGATACCACGCTTTCCACGACAATGTTTGTCCCTTTGGACGCTTTCCACAACAATCTGAGTCCGGAGGCGGGGGAAAATTACCGTCAATTGCGAGATTTATTGGCAGCAGGGAAGTGGAGAGAAGCCGATTTGGAAACGGCGGCGATTATGCTGAAGGTAGCCCATCGGGACGAAGAAGAGTGGCTGGATTACGAACACATCGAATCGTTTCCAGGGCAAGATTTACGTACTATCGATACTCTTTGGGTAAATTACAGCAACGGACGCTTTGGCTTGAGTGTCCAGAAGCGCATTTACCAAGAGTGTGGAAATAATTTTGTCACGTTTGGCGATCGCGTGGGTTGGCACATTAACGAAACTTGGTTGTGGTGGAATGACCTCAATTTCACTTCGGATGCTCTCCCCGGACATCTTCCGGGGTGGCGAGTCGGGGGTTCGGGGGGTGTCTGGGGTTGTTTTGTAACGGTTGGCGAGTCGCTGCTGGCGCGTCCCGATTTGTAAGCCGATAAACAAAGAGCGATCGCTTTGTTTTGAAGAAGCTGGCTAGCAATATATCTAGAAATGAATTCTTAAACAAGTTGAGTTTGAAACTTTTCCATTGCTTGTTTTTTCTGAGAATAGACACTCCGCAACCTCCGCAATTGAGCCTCTGACAGCACAGATTTAATGACGCCCAGCAATTCACCCCATCTGTACATTTCTGCCAAGGAAGGGACTGTCTGTAGTTTCTGCTCGTAAAATTTTACCCAAAAGCCGGGGGCTTTATATTGATTCTTTCGCCAACGCTTGCGCCATCTGAGGAAATCTTTGGCAGTGGGTGTCTCGACGTTTAAAATCGGTGGCAGATCCGCATAGCTGACAAACGTACTCACGCCTTTGCCAACAACGTGGATAACATATTGCCAGCAGTCGATCCGATATATCTGTTCGGGGTTGAGATTGAGGAGGAGGGCGATCGCTTCTTTCGTAACAAACCGAGCCAATTGATGAACAACCCTTGATCCTGGCTGTGAGCTTGATATCATAAGAATTAACTCCAATATCATGGAGTTTTTGTGGAATTAGCGATCGCTCTTCAGTTTCCGACGCCAAAGGGCGATCGCTTTTTACTGGATAAAATATTTTAGTCGAAATTTAAACTCTATGTCAAGAACAGAATTAATAAAGTTGCGGATTAGGGAGTTTGCCGCCAAAGAGGGCTGGACGCTGAAGGAAGTTTCCGAACGTTCCGGAGTGTCGTACAGCACAATCAAAACTTATGCAGTGTCGCCGGGAATGGTGATGGCTGACTTAGCTGCTTTACGAAAGTTAGCGCGAACCTTTGATGTGTTGATTGAAGATTTGTTGGAAGTGGTGCAGGAATAAGCGATCGCATCGGCAAGTTAAAAGGATTAAATGCGATCGCTTCTAACTACCAATTGTGGACAATAATGCAATGAATTAACATCAACGACATCATTGCAGCAATCCTAGCGAATCGGGTTCGGATTACAGATCATGCTGATGAAGAAGCAGAGGATGACCAACTCTTATTTGATGAAATCTACTTTTCCGTCCTTTATGGCGAAATCATAGAACACTACCCAAATGATGCTATTAGAAAATTGCCCGGTTTGTAGTGGTATGGTCAAAAAAGAAGTAGAGAAAATACTGCGTGGGGGCAACCACACGGCTGTTTTAAAAGTATCGGCAGAAGTTTGTCTAAGCTGCGGGGAAAGATTGTATTCTGTGGAAACGGTTAGGCGATTTGAAAACATTAGAGCCAAACTGAAGCGTCAAGAGACAGAAGATTTTCAACCGATAGGGCAATCTTTTCGAGTCAGGTAAGGAGGCGAGAAGCCGAATCATCGCGGCATAAGCTTTGCGATCGCTCTCTCCAAATCTAAGTGTTCACAAGCGATCGCTTCTGGCAAGATAAGGAGAAACGTCACATTCACAAAGGTGATCAGATGCTATGCGCTTGAAGCGAATCCTTGGCTTTTTAGTGTTGTGTGTGGGGGTTAGCAGCCTCTTCATCTGGCGAGAAGGGCGATCGCTACCTGTCTCCCAAGCTCAACCTCCACCTCTGCCGGAGGGGGTGCGATCGCAGACTGATGTGCCCTATGTGCCAACGCCTAACCAGGTGGTGACAGCGATGCTGAAGATGGCAGGCGTCACAAAAGATGATGTCGTCTACGATCTGGGTTCTGGCGATGGAAGGCTGGTTATCGCAGCAGCGAAGCAATTCGGCGCGAAGGGTGTCGGTTTCGAGATTAACCCCCGACTGATTCAGGAAAGTAACGAAAAAGCTAGATTAGCAGGTGTGAGCGATCGCGTGAAGTTTGTCGAGCAAGATTTGTTCCAAACTGACCTTAGTGACGCTACCGTAGTGACGCTTTACCTGCTGCCTAAAGTTAACATCCAATTGCGACCGAAACTGCTGCGCGAACTCAAACCGGGAACGCCCGTTGTCTCTCACCAATTCGACATGAAGGAATGGAAACCTGACCGCACTGAAGTGTTGCGGGTCGGTTCTCGCATTCACAGAGTTTTCTACTGGGTGATTCCAGCACAGGTAACAGGAACCTGGCAATGGAATATGCAATCCGTCGGGAGCAAAAATCCCTACACGCTGCAACTACGTCAACAGTTTCAAGAAGTTACGGGAACGGTGAGAATGAGCAATGGGGAAATACCGATTACTGAGGCAAAATTAACAGGCGACCAACTTAGCTTTAAAGTTACACAGCCGAAGCAAGGGAAGCTAGTAACAATGCAGTTTAATGGGCGCATTTCTGACAACACCATTATTGGAAGCGTGGATATTTTAGGCGGTGCGAAAGTAGACAGACGCAACTGGGCAGCCCGACGCTAATGCTAAATTGGTCAAATTCCTTTGGTGCAAGGGTTTTACATTCTACTGTAACCAGAGTAACAAACATCCCGATAATTACCCGAATTAGGGGAGTTAGAAAGATTGTGTCAGTCTAAGTCTAAATAATAGTTAACCTGCTTCGTCTCTCGGTGGGCGCGTACCCTAAGATTGCCTGTAGGGTGTCATCATTATTATTCGTGAGGGCATAACTTTTATTTACCGAGAAACTAATATACTTGATCCTTCACGTCCTGTTCTTCTTTCAGATATCTGTAGTGTTCCACAAGAGGACTCGTAATTAACTGGTTTAATTCTCCCCTATTCCTCACAGATTCAATCATTCTGTAAGCATTTCTAATGTTTTTTCTAAAAATCTCAATTTCACTTTGGTGAACTTCGGAATCATCTATTTTAAAAATATCTTCTAGACCAACGAATGAGCCTACAACGTGAACTGTAATTGCCTCATCCAAATAAAAACTATGTTCATCTGTTAACATAGCGACTTCTAGACCTACAAAATATGCAATTCTTTGCTTCTCCTTAATTGAGAAATTTTCTAATTCAAGTAGTTCTTCGATGACGCCAACAGCTAGTTTGATTTTATAAAAAAGAGTTTCATAACTTTCCAAACGATGGTTAGATAATTTATGATTATTTTTGAATTTATCTTCGTTTGAAATTGGCAATAAAGCTGGTGGGAAAATTTGAGGATATTCAAATTTAATTGCAGGATGCTTTACATCTAGAAGAAGCCTAAGCCATTCAATTCCATATATTTTAAGTTTCCAACTGTATTGATTACAAATATCAGCAATAGCTTTATCTCTTTCACCTGCTGTTGGTTGAGAAGTCGTAATAAAAACAAGCTCATGACAGGTGTGACTATGACCAGCAATTTTTGCAGCATCGGTTGCGAGCTTATACTTCCAATCGTCACGTACACTGTAAGCAAATATTGTGACTTCTTGAGATTTGTTAACGTGTATGGCGTCTCTTCCTTTGTCCTTGAAACCACCAAGCGGCTCAACAGATGAATATCCTTCTAAAAACATCAGGTCGTGACAAAGACGCTCAAACTCAGAATAGTCTGTCAGCTTTTCGAGACAGTAAATAGTTAGGTTAGCAGCCATCCAAGTACTCGTGGTTAAGATACGTTAGTACTAAAATATTTTAGCAACGTTATTGGTAAAGTTGAGAGTATAGCAGTCCTAAATGATTCGTGAAGGCGAGATCCCCGACTTCTCCAAGAAGTCGGGGATCTGAGGCGCTGGCATCTCACGACTCAAATAGGATTGCTATAGTTGCATTGCAGCATGCTAACACGGCAGTGCAGCGGACGGTCGAAAGCCACTGGTGCCTAGTTCGGTATTATCTGCCGCAGCTGGCTTTAGCCGTTAGTGTAAAACTTTGTTTTTGCTCAGATGAAGAACGTTATTTTCTAGCACTCAGAAACTTCATACATAAACTCAGTAGTTACCAGCACTTCTGATTTACAAGTTTATTTTTTGAGGACATCTGTACTGAGCAAAATTTCGTTATTTTCATCGTCAATTAGCGATCGCACTCTGGTGCTAAGTTTAGGGCTGTCTATGACGTACCAAATAAATGTATGAGTGTCCAGCAGTTGCCTCATTACATATAATCCTTGAAGTCTTCTAGCGTCTCGTCAAAGTCATCAGATATTGTAACTAACCCTTTAGCACTCCCAGCTTGGCGGCGACGCTTAACTGGCGACACTGGCACTAATTTGACAACAGGTTGGTTGTCTTTCGAGATCGTGACTTCTTCACCACGAAGTGCCGCCTCGATTAAGTTGGGCAGATATTTAGATGCCTCAGCGAGATCGATTTGTTGCATAACTGTTACCCTCTTTTTTATTCATCTTCCATCTTTTCTGAAAAATCCGTGTCTTGATACACTTGGTCAAGCGCCTGCTGTTGAGTACGACGAGAAGGACGACGGTATTTTTTGGCTTCTAACCTGGGTTCGTATTGACTGTGCCCTTTACCCTTGGTTTTCATTTTCAGGGTGGCGTCGGGATCGGCTTGTTGGTTTAGGTGAGTAGAAAGAGCGATCGCATCTTTCAGAAAATCTAGATAATGCTCGTAACGTTCCCAATCCCCCCGCACCGCACAATTCGGCTCATCCCGATGCAGGCAATCACTAAATTGACATCGGGCAACGGCTAAGCGCTGCCGTGCTTCTGGGAAATAATGCACCAACTCTTCCGGAGTCGCATCCAAGTCTGGTTGGTTGAAGCCTGGGGTATCTGCAATGAATCCGCCTGTCGGTAATTCAAACAGTTCAACGTGTCGCGTAGTATGACGCCCTCGGCTGAGTTTGCCGGAAACTTCCCCGACGCGCAGATTGATACTGGGAATGAGATAGTTGACGATGCTCGATTTCCCAACGCCAGAAAGACCAGCAAAGATAGTAATTTTATGATTCAGCTGATGCTGGAATTCTTCAAGACCTGTGCCTGTGTGGACGCTGATAAATATCGGTTGGTAGCCCCACCCTTGCAAGCGATCGCGCCATTGGTTGAGTTGGTCAGTTGTCACCAAATCGCTTTTATTTAAGCAAAGGCAGACATCTAAGCCAGTAGTCTCTCCCTTTACCAGGAAACGACTCAATTGATAGGCATCCAACGTGGGTTCTTCCAGGGCAAAAACCAGAATAATTTGCTGGGCATTTGCCACTGGAGGACGATCCAGTTCAGTTTTGCGGGGTAAAACTTCGGCGATCGCACCCCGTCCACCTGCCCAGTCGGCTTCCTCAATCAGAACGCGATCGCCTACCATCACCTTCTGACCTATTTTTTTCAGTCTTGCCCGACGAGTACACAACAGAAAGGGAGTTATGGGTGGGGTGTGAACTCCCAACTCCGGACTGCTGAAATCTAGCCGCACTTGGTAGAAATTCGCCTGCACAGCCAGCACCGTCCCAATTAACTCTGAAAATTGCTCCTCCGTCTTCTCTCTCGGCGGCAGCGAAGGGGGTACAGAACTCATAGGGAAGCTGGACGCCGCACCCTCAGGGCAAAAAAGCCTGTGCGGTCTTCAGACGCAATGAATCGCGTCTCTACAATTGTGTAGCCTGCCATCGCTAAACTATCAGGAACCTGCTCAATTGGCTCACCCGGATCTAGCCACACTTCTAATAAGGTGCCGGGTGCCATTTGTTCCAGGCGGAGTTTAGTCCGAACGAAGTTAATCGGGCAAGGCGTCCCCCGCAAGTCCAGCTGAGCGTCCGGCACATCCGTTGCAGTCGCTGGATTGTTTATCACTTGAACAATCCTCCCAAAAATCCTTCTAAACCGCCTTTCCCAGTGCGATCGCCTTTGATTTTAGCCAACTTCTCTAGCAGTTCCCGTTCTTCAGCCGTAATCCGATTGGGAATATCAATTCCTACATTAATCAGGTGATCGCCCCGGCTGACTGGGTTCCCTAGTTTGGGTACGCCATGATTTTCTAGCGTCAGCACCGTATTCGGTTGCGTTCCCGCCGGAATTGTTAACTCTACCGGCCCATCAACTGTATTCACTTCCAGACGGCATCCTAAGATCGCCTGCAAGTAGCTAATCTTAATCTCTGACAGGACGTTAATCCCATCCCGCTGAAACTCTGCGTCTTCCTCGACAAACAAATAGACGTACAAATCTCCCGGAGGGCCACCGCGCAGACCGGCGTCTCCTTCTTTAGAAACGCGCAGGCGGGTTCCATTGTCTACCCCTGGAGGGATAGTAATTTTAAGCTTTTTCGTCTCCTGTTTGCGACCGACGCCTCCGCAAGTTTCACACTTGTCCTCAATTACCTGCCCTTCACCGTTACAGGTGGGACAGACTGAGACTTGGGTAAAGCTACCAAACGGAGTCCGTGTCGCGCGACGCACTTGACCGGAACCACTGCAAGTCGGACAGGCTCGCGGTCGCGTTCCCGGCTTGGCACCCGCACCGTTGCAGGTAGCACAGGTTTCTAGATGGGGAATCCTGATTTCTTTTTCGCCCCCAAACACGGCTTCCCGAAATTCCAACTTTAAATCTAACCGCAGGTCGTCACCGCGAACCGGGCCGCTACGTCGGCGAGCAGCAGTTTGACCCACGCCACCCCCAAACCCACTGAAGAAGCTTTCAAAAATATCGGCAAAGTTCCCGATATCGCCTAAGTCTGGGCCAGCTCCGACACCAGAAGCCACCCCGGCTTCCCCATAGCGATCGTAGCGAGTCCGGGTTTCTGGTTCCGAAAGGACTTCGTAGGCGCGATTAATTTCTTTGAAGCGTTCTTCCGCCCCTGGCTCTTTATTGACATCCGGGTGATATTTCCGGGCCAGACGGCGATAGGCACGCTTCATTTCCTCTTTGTCTGAGTCACGGGAGACCCCGAGAATTTCATAGTAGTCGCGGGCCATAGAACACTGCTTCTTTAGGGGTTAAGGGTTAGGAGAAATGAAAAATTAAAAATTTAGAGATTCTTCAATTTTTCATTTTTAAT
This sequence comes from Coleofasciculus sp. H7-1, assembly GCF_057473865.1. NCBI lineage: Bacteria > Bacillati > Cyanobacteriota > Cyanophyceae > Coleofasciculales > Coleofasciculaceae > Coleofasciculus > Coleofasciculus sp. H7-1. Next base: position 27,957 of record NZ_JBYCCT010000075.1, on the reverse strand, counting down.
TATTCATTTTTAATTGATTTAGTCAACTGGCTCGTAGTCAGCCTGAACGGTATTATCGTCATCAAACTTAAAGTCGTCGTCATCGGGTGTGGAGTCAGGCTCACTAAACTCTTGGGATATGCCACTTTCCAGGCTTTCGTAATCATCCTGTGACTCCCGTCCGCTGGCTTGCTGGTACACGGCGGCACCAATCGCAAACAGTGTCTGTTGAAAATCGTCAATCTGTTGTTTGATCTCCTCAACACTGATTGAGGGGTTAGCCAGCGCCGCTCGCACCGCTATAGCCTTCTTATTTGCCTGCGTCTTGAGATCCTCGCCAACCTGAGCCCCGTTGTCATTCAACGTTGATTCATAGCTGTAGAACAAGCTATCAGCTTGATTTTTCAGCTCCACTACTTGTATCCGACGCCGGTCTTCTTCGGCATAGGTTTCAGCTTCGTGCCGCATCCGTTCGACTTCGCTGGCATTCAAGCCGCCGGTATTGCTAATCCGGATACTCTGCTCTCTCCCAGTGCCTTTGTCTTGAGCCAATACTTTGAGAATTCCATCAACGCCGATTTCAAAGGACACTTCAATTTGAGGGACGCCTCTGGGAGCGGGGGGAATTCCTGCTAGTAGGAATTTGCCAAGACTTTTGTTGTCTTTCGCCATCGCCCGCTCACCCTGCAAGACGTGAATTTCCACGCTTGTTTGTCCGTCAGTGGCGGTGGAAAAAACTTGAGATTTCGTGGTGGGAATTGTGGTGTTGCGCTCAATAATTTTTGTGAACACTTCTCCCAAGGTTTCAATGCCCAAGCTCAGGGGAGCAACATCCAATAGCAGCAGATCCTCGACTTCGCCGCTTAAGACGCCACCTTGGATCGCCGCTCCCAGCGCCACTGCTTCATCCGGGTTGATCGACCGATCGGGTGCTTTACCGCCAAAAAACTTCTTAATCGCATCTTGAACGGCAGGAATTCGGGTTGAACCTCCTACCAGGATAATCCGGTCAATCTCATTGGTCGTCAAACCGCTGTCTTTGATCGCCTGAGCCACTGGCTCAATGGTACCTTCCACCAACTGGTTGACGAGTTCTTCAAACTGGGCACGGGAAAGTTCCATCTCCAAATGTTTAGGTCCGGTTTCATCGGCGGTGATGAATGGCAAATTGATGGAGGTGCTGCCCATGTTGGAAAGTTCTATTTTGGCTTTCTCCGCTGCCTCCCGCAGCCGCTGGAGAGCCATTTTGTCGGTTCCCAGGTCGATGGAATCTTGCTGTTTGAAGTTTTCGATCATCCAGCGGACAATGCTGTTGTCAAAGTCATCTCCGCCTAGGTGGTTGTTTCCAGAGGTAGCTTTGACTTCAAAAACGCCGTCACCCAATTGGAGTACGGAAACGTCGAAGGTGCCGCCGCCTAAGTCAAACACCAGAATGCACTGCTCTTCATCTTGTTTATCCAAGCCGTAGGCAAGAGCGGCTGCCGTGGGTTCGTTGATGATCCGTAAAACTTCCAGTCCGGCAATGGTACCGGCGTCTTTTGTCGCCTGCCGTTGGGCGTCTGTGAAGTAGGCAGGTACGGTGATTACTGCCTGGTCTACCTGTTCGCCGAGAAAGTTTTCTGCATCCTGCTTTAGCTTTTGCAGGATCATCGCTGAGATTTCTTGGGGGGTGTAGTTGCGTCCCCGAATTTGGACATCGACGGTATCATCGCGACCTTTGATACAGGTGTAGGGCACGCGCGATCGCTCTATTTCGGTGTCATCCCAGCGGCGACCGATAAAGCGTTTAATGCTGTAAACCGTATTTTCGGCATTGGTGACAGCTTGCCGTTTCGCCAGTTGACCGACCAAGCGATCGCCTCCCTTGCCAAATCCCACGATACTTGGGGTCGTTCTCCCGCCTTCTGTGTTAGAGATGACAATGGGTTGACCCCCCTCTAAAACAGCCACGCAACTATTGGTCGTGCCCAAGTCGATGCCAATGACTTTTCCCATAGCTAGCTGTAGTAAAGGTGTGCAGGATTTGTTGAGTAGCCGTTGAATTGTTTGCCTGGTATGGTTCGGACCAGGCACCAAATTTCCATCAACTTGATTGTAATTTCTGACGCCTCCAACCGTCGATGCAGTGCGTCAAACTCCATTAACTTTCGCCAGAAAGCGGATGACCTTCCTCTGAGGGTACCACGGGCTCCATAGCCGCAGCAACTTTGACTAGGGCGTGGCGCAAGACGCGATCGCCCAAGAAATAGCCCCGCACTAGCTGTTCGCTCACGGTGCCTTCTGGATACTCATTCGTTGGCTCCCGCATTACGGCTTCGTGGAGATTGGGATCGAATTCTTGACCCTCCGGACGCATGGGAGATACTCCAATGCGCTTGAGAGCGTCCGCCAGCTGTTTGTAGACACTCTGGTAGCTTTTGTGGATGCTCCATTCGCTATCAGTTTGCGGCTTGATCTGCGATCGCGCCCGCTCAAAATTATCCACTACGGGCAGTAACTCAGTAATGGTGGCGCACTTGATCTGCACCTCCGAGTCTTCCTTCTCTTTGAGAGTCCGCTTGCGGAAATTTTCAAAATCTGCGGCTATCCTCATGTACTGAGTTTTGAAAGAATCACACTGTTGCGTGCGTTCTTCCACTTGCGCTTTTAAAGCCTCCACTTCCCGCGTCAATGCTTCTATAGCCGCTGAGTTGCTGGCTGCTTCTGCGTTACTTTCTTCTCCTCCGATTGCTCTGGATGTTGCAGCGGCTTCTGATACCGCATCAGTTTGGCTTGTTCCATACACTGACGCATCAGATGAAGGTTCTCCATTCACGGTTCCCGTTTCCGATAATGGTTCATCCCCCATTCCCTGTGCCACCGCCTGGTCATCAACCATTGGAGGTAAAGTATTGTCTTGCTGATTTTCTTCCTCGTTCATTGGGCTCTCATCCCAGTTAAGAGACTGCTCGCGCTCATTTTATTGGTAGTCCTGTCTATGTCGCCAGTACCACCTCCCCTTCTGTATCAGGTTGGTGTCTCACCGCTCCCTAACTTAGGGATGGAGAGAACAGGCGCATCGCCACAAAACTTTCCCCTTTTTAGAATCATAGTGTGCCCAGGCATCCTGCCAATACTATTTACGGCTTTTAGCTTAATTTTATAACCAGGCTTGGGTGGGAAAACCGTATAAACACGCCAACCCTACATTGTGCCAAGCTATGCCATCTGCTAGCATTTGCACAAAATTTTCTTTATAGAAGCGATTGCCTACTTTCAGATTGTAACGTCATCTTCACGAATTTCCGGACACCCCTTGAGCGAGTGGGCGTGCCAGACACCAGAATCCAGACACTAGACTATATATGAATCGCAAAATAAATTAAGACAATCCTGCGCCTAAGACTTGCTTAAGGCTATTATCGTGAATGTTCCATACCATGTTCAGCCTTACACGCTCTTTGTCATTAACCAAGTCATGCCAGAGTCTTCCAATGCTCCGGCAGGTCTTACATCTTATAAACTTACAGCATCGTTGTACGGATATTACTGCTTGCGGCTAGTGAGGAGCAACATTGGCCAGTAGCGTCAGCTTTGCCCCCAAATGCGCCGCAACGACTCAGAATAAATGATGAAACGGTTTGGGGATACGGCGGGGGTGCCAGCCCAAGTCGGTTGTCTAAACCGTAAAAATTTGGTTTTTGGCTGAAGATAGCAATTTTGACTCATGGTTTTGGGAACAATTTGTAAAGAGGTATTCTCACGGATCTATGACTCAATCCTCACCACGAAATCGCGCCCTTGCTGTCCGCAATGAGTTTTCGCCCTTCGGCAACCAGCTGATTCAGGCAGGCTATGTTGACACCGACCAAATGCGGCAGGCTATGGTCGAAAGCCGCAAGTCTGGTAGACCCTTAACCGAGGTTCTAGAAACGATTACTGGGCGATCGCTTCCTCCAGATTTGCTACGTCAGTATAAAAAACAACAGCTTTTTGAACTCAAAATTCTTTACGGAGTTGAATCTCTAGATCCGGAAATCAGCCAAATTCCCACTCCTCAAATTGGGTCTTTGATTGAAACCCTGATTCCGATTGATATCTGTAGTCGCTATAAACTGGTACCCTTAACGAAAAATGACACCCAGCCCCCTTCGGTGCTGGTGGCAATGGTCGATCCGGATAATTTAGCGGCTCAAGACGATCTCAACCGCATCTTGCGACCCCAGGGCATCGCCTTGCAGCGAATGGTGATCACTCTGGAAGACTGTTTGAATCTGATTAACCAATACAAAGATGAGCAAACAAGGAAAGAGGAAGTAGCGCGAATCCAAAAGTCTGTAGATGTCTCAGACGTTCTGGATAATTTGAACGACTTAGGAGATGCGCCTCCGGAAGTTGAAGATGACCTGAATGTAGCGGATGCACAGGGCGCTCCCGTCATCAACCTGGTCAATAGAATCCTCCTCAAGGGGCTGCAAGAGAATGTTTCAGACATTCATATTGAACCCCAAGAAGAATTCTTGCGCGTTCGCTTTCGCAAGGATGGGGTGCTACAACAAGCCTTCGAGCCGTTCCCGAAAAAAATCATCCCAGCCGTCACAGCTCGCTTCAAAATCATGGCTGAGCTAGACATTGCCGAGCGGCGGATGCCTCAAGATGGGAAGATACGGCGGGTGTTTGAAGGGCGCAAGGTTGACTTTCGGGTGAATACCTTACCCAGCCGCTACGGCGAAAAGGTGGTGTTGCGAATTCTCGATAACTCTGCCACCCAGCTAGGTTTGGACAAGTTAATTTCCGATGCAGAATCGCTAGCAATTGTCAGAGAAATGGCAAGCCGTCCCTTTGGCTTGATTTTGGTAACTGGCCCAACCGGGTCTGGTAAATCTACCACCTTATACTCGGTGCTGTCAGAACGGAACGATCCGGGGATTAATATCAGTACGGCAGAAGATCCGATTGAGTATGCCTTACCTGGGATTACTCAGGTGCAGGTGATTCGAGAGAAGGGGATGGATTTTTCCTCGATCTTAAGAGCCTTCATGCGCCAAGACCCGGATGTGATTCTGGTGGGTGAAACGCGGGACAAAGAAACGGCAAAAACCGCAATTGAAGCAGCACTAACCGGACACTTGGTGCTGACAACCCTGCACACCAACGATGCCGCTGGTGCGATCGCCCGTTTAGACGAAATGGGCATTGAGCCATTTATGGTATCGGGTTCGCTGATTGGCGTCCTGGCGCAACGCTTGATGCGGCGTGTTTGTACCGATTGTCGCCTTTCCTATCCACCCACTTCACAAGAACTCGCTCGATTTGGTTTATCGGTTTCTGGAGACGGGGATATTACCTTCTACAAAGCCAATACTTTACAACCCGATGAAGCGAAAGAAGCCAAAAGCAGAAATGCTCTGTGCCAAAAATGTAATGGCATTGGCTATAAGGGACGTGTGGGTGTTTATGAGGTCATGCGCGTGACCGAACGGTTGCAAGGTTTAATCAGCCAAGGTGCCCCCACCGAGCGCATTAAAGAAGCAGCCGTGGAAGAAGGGATGAAGACATTGCTGGCCTACAGCTTAGACCTGGTACGCCAAGGTTATACCACTCTCGAAGAAGTAGAACGGGTGACATTTACAGATTCTGGTCTAGAGGCAGAACTCAAAGCCAAGCGCAAGAGCGGTCTAGAATGTCTAACTTGCACTGCTGAGTTAAAACCAGAGTGGCTAGATTGTCCTTACTGCATGACGCCTCGCTTTTCCGAATAAATGTCAATCGTCATATCGCTAATGGCGAATGGCACGTCCCCTAAGCTACGCCCTTAGTCAAGGAAAAATTAGCAACTGAGAAATCAAGAATCACCCCAGGAGACAGCCTCATGGAATTAATGATTGAAGACTTGATGGAGCAACTCATTGAAATGGGCGGCTCAGATATGCACATTCAAGCAGGAGCGCCGGTTTACTTCCGCATCAGCGGGAAACTCAACCCCATCGGTGACGAACCGCTTCCTCCCCAGGAGTGTCAGAAACTCATCTTCAGTATGCTGAACAATACGCAGCGTAAGGAATTAGAGCAAAACTGGGAACTAGACTGCTCTTATGGAGTTAAGGGATTGGCTCGCTTCCGCGTCAATGTGTACAAAGAGCGGGGTTACTATGCGGCGTGCTTAAGAGCGTTGTCTTCTAAAATTCCGAACTTTGACCAGTTGGGTCTGCCAGATGTCGTGCGGGAATTGACTCACAGACCGAGAGGAATGGTGTTGGTGACTGGACAAACGGGTTCTGGTAAAACTACCACCCTTGCTGCCATGCTCGACTTGATCAACCGGACGCGGGCAGAACACATTCTAACGGTGGAAGACCCGATTGAATATGTTTACCCGAACATCAAGAGCTTGTTTCACCAGCGTCAAAAAGGCGAAGATACCAAGAGCTTTGCAAATGCCTTGAGAGCCGCGCTCCGGGAAGACCCGGATATTATCCTGGTGGGGGAAATGCGCGACCTGGAAACGATTGGTCTGGCGGTGTCAGCGGCTGAAACTGGTCACTTGGTGTTCGGCACCCTGCACACCAGCTCCGCAGCAGGCACTATCGACCGGATCTTGGACGTGTTCCCCCCAGAGCAACAGCCCCAAATCCGCGCTCAGTTGTCTGGTTCGTTATTGGCAGTTTTCAGCCAATGCTTGGTGCCCAAACACAACCCGAAACCCGGTGAATATGGTCGGGTGATGGCTCAGGAAATCATGCTGGTAACGCCAGCGATCGCTAACTTGGTTCGAGAAGGAAAATCTGCTCAAATTTACTCTGCTATCCAGACTGGAGCAAAATTGGGAATGCAGACGATGGAACAGTCTCTAGCTGGCTATGTCAAAGCTGGCTCCATCTCCTTTGAGGCGGCGATGAGCAAATCATCTAGACCTGAAGAATTACAGCGTATCCTGGGAACATCGCCAGCGACGGGGGCAAAAGCTGGCGCTCGGTAGGTTCGAGGCGGTGTAAAACCTATTGCACTAAGCTTGTGTGATGCCGGTTGACAGACCGAAACATATTCGGTCTGTCTGGACTACCTGGCAGCGCTCAGCAGAAATTGTCAAAAACCTCCCCGGAAGACACCCTCCAATTACAAAAAATTTCCTTTGAAAAGCCATTCTTCTTCTTTCATTTAGAGGTGATTGATGCCTACCTATATTGCTGATGTTCGGGACTCTAAAGGAGCCGCTAAGAAAGACAAAATTGTTGCCGACTCCCTTGGCAATGCCCGCGACGCCCTGCGCGAAAAATGGGTTTCTGTTGCAAATATCAAAGAAACTCAAAGCTTTGACCTGAGCAAATTAAACCTAAAAGACTTCCAAACGTCTTTATCGAAGGTTACAGTCAAGGATAAAGCCGTCTTTTCTCGTCAATTTGCCGCGATGGTCAACGCGGGTGTGCCGATTGTTAGATGCTTGGGTGTGCTTTCCGAACAATGTACCAATCCCAAGCTCAAAAAAGCGCTTGTGGAAATTAGCTCTGAGGTTCAACAAGGTGTGAATCTCTCGGATGCTATGCGTAAACATCCGGATTGTTTCGATAATCTCTACGTCAGTATGGTGCAAGCCGGTGAGGTCGGCGGTGTCCTTGATGAGGTACTCAACCGATTAGCCAAAGTCCTAGAGGATATGGCACGCCTGCAAAACCAAGTCAAAGGGGCAATGGCATACCCCGTGGCGGTGGGAATCTTGGCCATCATTGTGTTTATTTGTATGACGGTGTTTTTGATCCCGATCTTTGCTGGCATCTTCAAAGATTTGGGGACAGAATTGCCTGCGCTGACCCTGTTCATGCTGTGGATCAGCGAAATCCTCAGAAGTTGGAAGATCATCATTCCTATCATCACTGTCATCGTTGCCTCTTTTCTTTACAGGCAGTATTACAAGACGCCGGTTGGTCGTGTGACGATGGATCGCTTTTTCTTGAAAATGCCGCTATTGGGTGACTTGAATGAGAAATCATGCATTGCTCGCTTTTGCCGCATTTTTGGAACCTTGACTCGTTCTGGAGTGCCCATTCTCACTTGCATGGATATTGTGAGAGATACGGCGGGGAACCAGGTAATTGCCAACGCGGTGGATGCAGCCAAGCTAGACATTCAACAGGGTGGGATGATGAGCTTAGCTTTGCAAAAAGAGCAAGTTTTCCCAATACTGGCAATTCAGATGATTAGTATTGGGGAAGAGACAGGTCAGTTAGATGGCATGATGATGAAAGTGGCAGATTTCTATGAAGATGAGGTTGAGCAAGCGGTGAAAGCACTCACCAGTGTTCTGGAACCCATCATGATGGTGGTATTAGCGGGGATGGTAGCGGTGATTTTGCTTTCGATGTATCTCCCCATGTTTGCAGTGTTTGACAAACTAGGCTAATCAATTTCAGGTTTTGGATTTTTCTCATTCCTAGTTTTGTCTGGGAATGAGATTTGGGATGGAGGGCTGATGGTACTTAACGATGACCTAATCTCCAATCTAAGATTGAAAATTTAAAATCAAAATATGTTTGTTAAGCAATCCTATTACGAAGCTAGCTTGGCGGAGTACAGTAACCTGTCTGGAGCGATCGCACTGCTCAAGCAGCACCGACCTTATCTGGAGATGATTCCCAGTATGCGCCGGTCTGAGGAGAGCGCGATCGCCATTCCTTTGCCGGTGGTGCGGATTCGCCATGCCATATCTAAAGCAGAAAGCGGTGGCGTTGTCACATCTAGAGGGGAAGCGATTCGCTTGCCCTGTGATGTGGCAATTTTAATGTGTGACCCCGAATGGAAAATCAAAATGGGGGTGGAGATTTTTGTCTTCATCCACCGTCCCCAAGAAGACTTCTCCGAGTTGTTGAGTCGTTGGCGGCAGACGCAGGTGTGGCTGGACAAAGAATATGAGTGGTTGATGCCGCCTCGCCATCAACACATTTTCAGCGAGGGCGCTGACAAGCTATATCCCTTGTTTGTGGGATTTCCAGAGACGCCAGAACGAATTAAGCGAGGCTTAATGGGAGCCTGTCTCCCCTTTGTCATCCAGACACCAATGTTAGATGTTGAGGAGCAGGCACAGGAATCTTTTTTGCCTGAAAGTCCAAACCTTTGAAGGTTGAAGCAGGTTGATGTGAGCTTCAACCTGCCCACTTTCAACCTGTTAACTACTTGACAAACTGCGGCATGACTTCGGCGGCGGTAAACAAACCGTAGATGCCTCGACGATGGAGTGCTACTCCAGCTTTGAGATAACCGAAGGCAGGGCCGCAGACATTGGCTGCCATACTGGTTTCATCGCCAAGCGTGAAGGTATGGGTAGAAATCTTGCCTTCAAAGGTGCGACCCGTCACTTGGACATTTGTGCTGAGTGGTTTTTTGGGATTGCGGGTATCGACGACGCCGCCGACCGTAACGCGATCGCGCGGACAAATCCCAGCCAGCTCCAGCATCACATCATCAGCGTGTTCCATATTCTCCAGAGCCAGGATGCCGTTGGTTTGATCCAGCAATGCTTCCACCTCGGCATCACTCATGGCTCTGGCGCGTTCCACATCGTAGCCTGGTAGATGGGCAATATCTTCCCGAATCGTCGCTCGGTAAGCTTCCCAATTTGCAATTCCTACCCCAAACGTAATCTTGACGCTGTGGATTTCGGCGTAACTTTGGGCGGCAAGAGCTGCTGCTGCTGTCAACAATCCAGGCGTCGCCCCACAGCCAGTCAGATAAGTAATTCCTGCTGCAAGAAGTTCCTCTTGCAGCTCCAGTAGCTGCTCGACAGCGCTGGTACGCTTCAGGGCGTCTACCAGAACACCCTGCCAGCCGGATTGAATAAATTGCCGCGCAATGGACGCCATAAAGGTGTTGGGCAGATTGGGTAGCGCCAGGAAATATCCATCCACCGGCTTTGCTCGTTCCATTAAGTCCTGAATGCTCTGGCTGCTGAGGGTGCCTGTAGGCTCTAAATAGCCAAGCGTTCCTTGTGTCTGGTAAATCGCAATGCTGGCATCTGGATCTAACCCTTGGGCGGCGTAGGCATAACCTTTCTGGTCAGCCGCTGCCACCCAGATCATCTCGCGTTTTGGTGCCAGCACTCTGGCGGCAGCCTGCCCCAGTCCACCGAAGCCTAAGACGCCCACTCGAAGGGGGGTTGGGGAGTTGATTGAACCTGTGATTTGCTCTGCACTCATAGCGTCTTCTTGCAATTGAACAAACTTTAATTATCCTGGCTTCTGGACGCGCCGTTTCGTTCACTTAGATGAGCCAGCGCGATCGCATCTTTGCCAGAAGTATGTTGGCTTTTTTGCCCGATTCCAGACAATTTCTCTATCTTGACGCAGATGGAAAGTTAAGCGACACTGACAAATAATCAAAGTACAACTCGCTTTATTAATTAAGTTTTGTTACCTTTTAACTCGTTGTGACTCAATTGCTCAACACTTAAGCAACATTAATTTATTAATACCCCAGCGAGTCAGTTCTTAGAAAGATGTCTTATACGGCGGCATCAGCAGTACGGTTCGTGCCGTCGCCTAACTTGAGCAATCCCTAACAAATGAGCATGGAAACGCTAGAGTTTATCATTTATCCGGATGGTCGGGTGCAGGAGAAAGTCACCGGAATTACTGGAAAATCCTGTGCCGAAGTGACTGCTGCTATTGAAGCCCAGCTGGGTCTGGTACTAAATCAAGACCCGACTTCTGAATTTTTTGCCTCAGCCTCAGCCATTCATCAGACTGCGGCGGCGACAGCCGGGGCAACATATAGCGAGTGGTAAGTTTTTTTTGAGTCCAGCTTAATTCATTTGAAAAAATCGCCATGTCACACTTTAGCAACATCAAAACTCAAATCCGTAACCTTGTTTCTTTAGAAGCTGCTTTAACAGACCTGGGAATTGACTGGAAATCTGGCCCGCAAACAGTGCGCGGCTATCGCGGTCAAACCCGTACTGCTGAAGTTGCCATTGAGCAAGAAAATGGTTATGACATCGGCTTTAGTTGGAATGGTCAGGAATACGAACTCGTTGCCGACCTACAATATTGGCAGCAAGCGGGTTCTGTAGAGCGTTTTCTGAACCGAGTGACTCAGCGTTATGCTTACCACACGGTTGTCAAGGAATCGGCGATGCAGGGCTTCCAAGTTGCCGAGCAAAAACAAAATGAAGATGGTTCAATCCGCCTAGTTGTACAGCGCTGGAGTGCCTAATGTCTGATTCCCCAACTCCTGGACAGCCAACTCCCGAACGTTCTGGCCTGGAGCCTGAGTTAGGTGGTATTTGGCGGGATGCGCCGGAGCGTTCGGGTCTGGAGCCGGAGTTGGGTGGCACCCTGCGGCAAAAAGGTGTATATGTTGATGAAATAACCTGTATTGGCTGCAAGCACTGTGCCCATGTCGCTCGCAATACTTTTTATATTGAGCCAGATTATGGGCGATCGCGTGTAGTTCGGCAGGATGGAGACTCGCAAGAAGTCATTCAAGAAGCCATTGATACCTGTCCGGTCGATTGTATCCACTGGATCGATTACACGGAGCTGAAAAAGCTCGAACAAGAGCGGCAATATCAGGTGATTCCATTAATCGGATTCCCGACTGACCATGCGATTACTGCTGTGAAGAAGCGGCAACAGAAGTTTAAGAAAAAGCAACAGAAACCCGTAGACTAAAGGTTTGCTGGTATAAAAAAGCCTGTTTGCACGGGCTAAATAAATAAAACCCCCAACAGCACGCAGCTGTTGGGGGTTTTATTTAAAACTCAGTTTCTAACGAGAAACCCCTTGCACGACTGGACGGACGCCAGAGCCAGGGAACGGTTCTGGAGTACCCAACCAGTTAAAGTCATTAATCCGAAAACTGATGGAACCCAGCTCCAAAACCGGGTTGTAACGCAGGACAATGTTGTAGGTGCGGCGGCTGTATTCCAGAAAGTAGTCGGTACTGATGCGTTCGCTAGTATTTAAATTGACCGAAGTTTGAAAACCAAGGCGAAACGGACCATAAATCTGTTGGGTAATCCCAGCGGAAAGGACGCTGGTATCCACGAGGCGGTCAAATAAGAAAGGTGATGTGCCACCACGAGCAACTTGAGAGTAAGTAACATTAAACCCGGTGTAATCTAAAAAAGGTCGGGAGAAATGACCGAATTGCCCTTGCAGCCCAATGTTCCCGCTCAGGGAGTCCTGGCTATCCCCACTGCTGTAACCACTATAAACGCCGGTGACGCCCGTCGTTAATTGCAGGTAGGGAACAACTGGCACGGGTGTGTAGCGCAATCCTTCGGTGGGGGTGGCAGGCAAAGCTTTACCCTGCCAAAGTAAAAAGTTGCGGTTGAGGGAGGCACTCGCTTGATAGCGACTGAGACTGACGCGATTGTTGGTTCGCACGGGATCGAGCAAGTCTAAACGGTCTGTATCTGCATTAATGAACTGGGCACCAGCTTGATAAGTGAGGCTGACGCCAGTATTTCCTAAGGGAATGACCGGAGAAGTCAGAACTGCGCCTAAACTACTCTGAACGGTTTGAAAGCCGAGGGAGCCGTTGAACAGGCGATCGCGGTAGCTATATTCTAAATTCAGAGTGTGGGGGTAACGGGTGCCGATAATCTGGCGCAGCCGCAGGCTCGCTCGTAGCTGGTCTTCTGCGATCTCGTCCGGATCTAGACTGGTGAAAACAGCCGACCCTCTCAGGGTCGTAGTGGGACTGAGGGTGGCATCCAGTCTAGACCTGAGACCAAACACGGAGGGATCGAGGAAACTCCCCTCAGAAACGGCTTTTTGAAGAAAATATTGCGGTGTCACGCGCAATCGCACGCGGTTATTAGAAATCAGTTGAAAGGTGCGTTCCGCAAACACACCACCTCGGTCTTCAGCATCATAGCCGAAGGTGACGAGACCCGGTTCGCTCTCGCTCCGGTCAATCACTCTGCGATCTTGAAAAATGGGGATCGAAAAACCCTGGTCAAAAACGGCGCGAGAGCGAGTGGTGGTAATTTCATCTACCAGGGGCGAAATCCGCCTGAATCTGGCTGTATCTGCCCGTACCTCAAGTTCTGGTGGCGAAAAGGGGTCGTTGGTTAGCCGAACATTGGTGGCAAACGCTCCTTCGGAGTCGAAATCTACCCGATCGGCTTGAAAGCGCAGTCGGTTAATTGCGCCCCCTTGCTGAAAGGACTGCTGGTTTTGGATGTTCCGGTTAGTCCCAAAGACCAGTCCATAGCCGCCGGGACTGGTGATATTCGAGACGGGTTGGTTAGCGGTAATGCGATCGCTTAACGGTCGCACTGAGGCAGCAGCAGCACTGGCATCATTGGGTAAAGGGCTAGAAAAATCTGCCCCCGCTGAAGGCTGGTAAATCTCGCCACTGGCATTTAAGAGGAAGCCGCTATCCTGGGCAAAATAATACTCAAAGCGATCGCCCCGCAGCACTTGTTCGCCTCTCGTCAAGGCGACATTCCCGTCGCCCACCACAATGCGATTCGGCAAGTTCACTTGTAGCCGATCGGCATCTACTACAGCACCCTGGTAGCGCAAGAGAACATCGCCTTCTGCCGTAACGACTTGTCGATCTACGTCGTATTCTTGCTGGTCAGAAGTTAATTCCACAACGCCTCCCGTACCGCCAGAAGTCGTAGGTGGCGTCGTACCGGGTGCGGGTGCTGGTTGATTTTCTGGCGTAGGAGGTGCCGGTGCTGATGCCGGTGCGGGTGCCAATTCCTCTTCAGGCCAAGGCTCACCCTCCGACACGGGCGCTGGAGGAGCAGATTCTATCGGAGTTTCACTCGGCAGAGATTCCGGAGATTCTGGGGGTTCTGGGGGTTCTGGAGGCTGTTGATTGACACTCGGTAGCTGAGATACTGGCAGCTGCTTCTGCAACACAGGAGTTGCCGTGCGTTCTTTTGCTATTGCAGCCTTACTTCCATTGCGATCGCTAGGTTCTGACTCTTGACTTTCTACCGACGAAGCATCAAATTCAGCAACGGTCGGCAAATCCTGGTCTGGGTATGCGTAAGGGCGAAGCCGTTGTGCTGACAATGCAGGGTCATCATTCTGGTCTTTCTGCACAGATGCTTCTTCCCTACCACCCCGATTCCTGACAATCGGATGCCCCACTGAAATTGGGGCACCAAGCGGGGCAGCATTCCTGGTAGGGATAGAAATAACAGAGATAGAAGAAGACTCCGGCGCAAACGTTTCCGGCTGCGTCGGGGCAGCAAGGGTCTCAGGTTGCAGGGTTCGGCTTGAATCCGATGCAATCGTTTGAGCGGAGGCAGCTAGAGGAGTGACATCCTCAGGCGGCAACGTGTTGATAATCGCAGGCGGTGGGGGCGGCGGGACTGGTTGGGGCATCTTCTAGCAACAGGAGTTGAGCGGACAGCACCAATGCCTATCCTCAACTGCACTCTGAGTAGGGTGCCTCGCAGTGGACTGCTGCCCCGACATCGGCTGCGAGGCATAAAGCGATCGCTGTCTATTCGAGATCCCGGCGTTTTGGGTTACGGGAAGGATCGCTGGACAAAAATCCAAACACAAAGAGCAGGCTGAAGAAGGCAACGACTATATAAACAACAATTTTGAGAGTCACCATACCGATATCTACTCCAGACGGGAAAGGCTGAATGTTGCTGCCTTAAAGGCAGAACAACTTTCTCATAATACCGAAATATTGCTTCATTTTTGCCTTGAGCCTGGAGTGATTGTTGACCTCAAGCGGTGAGTTTAGCCGTCGTTTGAGCTGCTTAAACTGCTCTGACGATTGCCAGAGCGCGAAGTTTCCCTCGCGATCGCTTTGTTGTTATACCACGAGATCGCACCCGGTTCATGCCTTTTGACTTTACCTATAGCTCAAAATCGAGTAAATTGCAGAACTTGGAAATACTGGGATATTTTCTAGGGTCTGATCCCAGCTTGCTAAGGTGTTTGGGAAGCGCCAGGAGGATAAACACGCGACGATTCTGCCCAATGAGTTAGTCACAGTCGTGGCGATTCAGAGCATTATGCTACTGGTGGTGCCGAAGGGCAGCTAGCTCGTGAGAAGCTATGTTAACCGCTTTTAGGCGATCGCTCCCGCGCTAGGAGAACTTCTCCAAATAAATCTTCGCAATTTTCCTGAAAAAACCAGGATTCTGTATTAAAAGCGGCAGCTTGCTCAGGACAACCAGACAAAGGGATAAATATTGGCAGTGGTAAAAAAGAGTATAAAGAGCATCCAACTTGCAGCGGAAGTGAGTACACAATAGCTCTATGAAAACTTTAGAGGTCTTTGTCAATGCAGCCGATTCGGACGTTTAACGTTTCCCCCGCCTTGCCGTCAAGACTAGAACCCTTACGAAAACTGGCATACAATCTGCATTGGGATTGGAACTTTGAAACTAAAGAGTTATTTCGCCGCCTAGACCGCGATTTGTGGGAATCCAGCCGCCACAATCCGGTGCTAATGCTGGGAACCATTTCTCAAGCCCGGCTACAAGAAGTTGCTGAAGATGAAGGCTTTGTTGCCCACATGGAACGAGCCAGCCGCCAGCTAGACGACTACCTGCAAGAGCGGACGTGGTATCGCAAACACAGGACTGAGGTGAAAGGACTGAGGAGTGAGAGAAAAGAAGAAAATTCTTCTTCCTCTTCCTCACTCAATCCTCAGTCCTCGGTGAAGGGACTGAGGACTGAGAGAAAAGAAGAAAATTCCTCTTCCTCACTCACTCCTCAGTCCTCCGTCCTCAGCACTAAGGAGTGTTACGCCTATTTCTGCGCGGAATTTGGTCTAACCGACTGCCTACCCATTTACTCTGGTGGCTTGGGCGTTCTCGCTGGAGACCACCTGAAATCAGCCAGTGACTTAGGCTTACCGCTCGTTGCCGTCGGCTTACTCTACCAGGAAGGGTATTTTGCCCAGTACCTCAATGCCGATGGTTGGCAGCAGGAACGCTATCCGACTAACGATTTCTACAATATGCCGTTGCACCCGGAGCGCCATCCTGACGGTTCGGAACTGCGGATTTCTGTAGAGTATCCAGGGCGCACCGTCTATGCACGTGTCTGGCGCGTGCAAGTGGGAACCGTGCCCCTATACCTGCTCGATACCAACATTGAGCCGAACAATCCCTACGACCACGACATCACCGACGAGCTGTATGGTGGTGACTTGGATATGCGGATTCACCAGGAGATGATGTTGGGCATCGGAGGCTTCCGGATGCTGAAGGCGCTGGGATACAAACCCACCGTTTATCACCTGAATGAAGGTCACTCAGCGTTTCTGATTCTGGAACGCATCCGGATGCTGATGCAAGAAGAGAAACTCAGCTTTGCCGACGCCAAACAGGTGGCGCAAGCGAGTCAGGTTTTCACTACTCACACGCCTGTATCCGCTGGGTTCGATTTGTTCCCCCCGGACAAGGCTCTTTATTACGTGGGACACTATGCCGATATTTACGGACTTTCCCACGAAGAATTTCTCGGCTTAGGACGGGAGGACACTGGGGATTTGGCGTCGCCGTTTAGCATGGCAGCACTGGCGATGAAGACATCGAGCTTTGTCAATGGGGTTGCTCAGTTGCACGGGTTAGTGTCGCGGAAGATGTTTCACAGTCTCTGGAAAGATTTTCCACTGGATGAGGTGCCGATTACCGCGATTACGAATGGAGTACACGCCCGCACTTGTGTGGCGAAGTCAACTCAGGAGCTATATGATCGCTACCTTGGCCCCCAGTGGTCTGACGCGCCAGTAGACGATCCGTTGTGGGAGCGGGTGCAGTCGATTCCGGATGAGGAGTTGTGGCGCAATCACGAGCGTCAGCGGTCAGAACTGGTGGTGTTTGTGCGCGATCGCCTAGTGAGAAAGTTGCGCGATCGCGGTGCTTCTCCATCTGAGATTGACCAAGCTCAAGAAGTGTTAGACCCAACGGTGCTGACGATTGGGTTTGCGCGTCGTTTTGCGACTTATAAGCGGGCAACTCTGTTTTTGCGGAACATAGACCGGATCAAGAAAATCTTGCTGGGCGATCCAAATCGGCGGGTGCAGTTCGTGATTGCTGGAAAAGCTCATCCCAAGGATATGCCTGGGAAGGAACTGATCCGCGATATCATTCATTTCTCGCGGGATGAAGGGATGAATGCCAGTGTAGTGTTTATCCCGGACTACGACACTTATGTTGCCCGATTAATGGTGGCAGGTTGTGATGTTTGGCTGAACACCCCCAGGCGTCCGCGAGAGGCATCTGGCACCAGTGGAATGAAGGCGGCGATGAATGGTTTGCCGAATCTGAGCGTGCTGGATGGCTGGTGGGATGAGGCAGATTATGTCCGCACTGGCTGGCCCATCGGTCACGGGGAAGACTATGAAGACATCAATTATCAAGATGATGTGGAAGCGAATGCTTTGTACGACTTGCTAGAACAGGAAGTCGTGCCGCTGTTCTATAACCGGGATGGATCTGGAATTCCCCGCAAGTGGACTGCCAAAATGAAGGATGCGATTCGGTTAAATTGTCCGTTCTTCAATACGTCGCGGATGGTGCGGGAGTATGCGGTGCGGGGATATTTCCCGGCGAGCGATCGCTACTCTACGATGACCGCAGACAACTACGCTCCCGCCAAGGACGTAGCCGCCTGGAAGCAACGGATCTTCGAGCAATGGTACAACATCAAAATCGAAGCAGTTGATGTTTCAGAACCCGCTGGGATTATGGTCAATCAAACGGTTGCTGTCAAAGCGCGGGTCAACCTTGGGCAACTCGGCTCCGATGATGTTCAAGTCGAACTTTATCAGGGTGCAGTTGGTGTCGATGGCGAGATTGTCAACGGCATTCCCGTAGTAATGGATTACGAAGGCAAAGATCAACAAGGGTGTAGTATTTACACCGTTGATATTCTCTATACCTCCAGTGGTTTGCAGGGTTTCTCTTTACGGGTTTTGCCTAAACACGACAATCTATCAAGTCCCTACGAATTGGGACTGATTCTCTGGGCATAACAATTAAAAATGCAAAATTAAAAATTAAAAAACGAAGAGGAAATCTTCAATTTTTAATTTTTAATTTCTGCGTGCGGCTGCCCAGGTATCAACCCAGTTGAGGATATCTTCTATTGTTTTGAGTCTATCTAAATCCAGCAGATACAACTGCCCCTCTTCCCAAGCGAGGCAGCATCAACCGCTGGGTTGCGATCGCCATCATAAATCAATGCCTAAAAATTTCATCATGCTGAAATCTTATAATCTCTAGCAATCCTAAAAAATTTGTGAAACCTCTGCTTTCTCTTTCTTTGCGTCCTATAGCGCTAACGCGCATGGCTTCGCTAAGGCGTCCTTGGCGGTTCGTCAAAAAAATATCTTACAAATGAAAGCGAATTCATCCCCGAAGATGTAAATATTTTAGCTAGCTACGTTGTGCAGCCAGAACCTCTAGATACAGTTCTAGAATTTAGAGAAATAATTTGCAAGTAGATTCATCAGCAAAACAGATGAAAAGCGCGATCGCATTCTGAGCATGGGTGTTTATTTTCCATCCCAGCAGAAAATTGATTATGGGTAAAATTGAGAGTTTAGGTAAGGAATGATGGCAAAAGACGCGATCGCTCCTTTGCCTCTGGACTGTTACAATAACGCCGCGCTGATGCCAGAAAATGTCAAACTAGATAGATAAGTTTTGTTAACGCAGGCATCAAAGCTGCGCTTCTAGATAGCTAAATTGAAATTTATGGTTAAGCAACGCATTCTCTCTGGGGTTCAACCAACTGGTAATCTGCATCTGGGTAACTACTTGGGAGCAATCCGCAACTGGGTAGAAGGGCAGAGTCAGTACGAAAATTTCTTCTGTGTGGTGGATTTGCACGCGATTACCGCGCCCCACGACCCAAGCACGTTAGCTGAAAATACTTATAAAATTGCGGCTTTGTATTTGGCTTGTGGGATCGATTTGCAGTATTCCAGTATTTTCGTGCAATCCCACATCCCGGCACATAGCGAACTGACTTGGCTGCTTAATTGCATCACCCCCCTCAACTGGCTGGAAGATATGATCCAGTTTAAGGAAAAGGCAGTTAAGCAGGGGGAAAATGTCAATACTGGGTTGCTAGACTATCCGGTGTTGATGGCGGCAGATATTTTGCTGTATCAGGCGGATAAAGTGCCGGTGGGAGAAGACCAGAAGCAGCACTTAGAATTGACCCGCGATATTGCGAATCGGTTTAATTACCAATTTTGCCGGGAAAATCCGGTGCTGAAACTGCCAGAGCCGCTGATTCGGGCTGAAGGTGCTAGAGTGATGAGTCTGACCGATGGCACTCGGAAGATGTCGAAATCCGATCCTTCAGACATGAGTCGGATTAACCTGCTCGATACGCCAGATCAAATCCAAAATAAGATTAAACGCTGTAAAACTGACTCAGTGCGCGGTCTAACTTTTGACGATTCGGAACGACCCGAAGCCCGAAATTTGCTGACGCTATACATGGTGCTTTCGGGTAAGACGAAGGAAGAAGTCGCAGCACAGTGTCAGGATATGGGCTGGGGACAATTCAAGCCGTTGCTGACAGAAACCACGATTAACGCCCTGAAACCGATTCAAGAAAAGTATCAAGCGGTGATGGATGACAAAGGCTATTTGGAGTCGGTGTTGCGCGATGGCAGGCAGAAAGCGGAAGCGATCGCTTCGGTAACTCTCGCCCAAGTGAAAGCTGCCCTCGGTTATTCGGTTCCCCTTTAAGCAGATATAAGCTATCAAGGATGGAAGCGATTAGTTATTGATGCTTAAGAATGAGTTATTTAATTCAAAATTCAGCAGGGACGGGGCAACCTCGCCCCTACAAGACCAATTTGCGTGCTGCTGCCGAATCGGGTGAATTTTTAATTACCGCCGAGGTTGCCCCCCCCAAAGGCGGCGATCCCTCCCAGATGCTGAAAATGGCGCAAACCCTCGAAGGTCGGGTTCATGCGGTCAATATTACCGATGGCAGTCGGGCGGTGTTGCGGATGTGTTCGATGGCGGCTTCGGTGATATTGCTACAGCATGGAATCGAGCCGATTTGTCAGATTGCTTGTCGCGATCGCAACCGCATCGGATTGCAAGCTGACTTGATGGGTGCCCATGCCTTGGGAATTCGCAATATCTTAGCTTTGACCGGCGATCCCGTGAAAGCTGGGGATCATGCCGATGCCAAGAGTGTATTTGACCTAGAATCCGTGCGGTTGCTGGGATTAATTAAAAAAATGAATCTCGGCTGCGACTGGAACGACAAACCCTTAGGTGATGGGGCAACGGACTTATTCGTGGGTGCTGCTATCGATCCGCAATTAGCAAGCTGGTCGAGCTTGCAAAGTCGATTTGAGCGAAAATTAGCAGCAGGGGCGCAGTTTTTCCAAAGTCAGCTGATTTGCGATTTTGATCGGCTAGAAAAATTTATGGATCAAATCGCGGCTGGCTGTGGAAAGCCAATTTTGGCGGGAATTTTTCTGCTCAAATCCGCTAAAAATGCTCAATTTATCAATCGATGCGTGCCTGGAGTGAATATTCCCGACCACATCATTGATAGACTCGCCGCTGCTTCAGATCCCCTGCAAGAAGGGATGCTAATTGCCGCAGAACAAGTCAAATTGGCTCGTCAACTCTGCCAAGGGGTTCATATGATGGCAGTGAAACGAGAAGATTTGATTTCGCCAATCCTCGATTTAGCGGGAATTCCACCGCTGACTCAGGTGGTAACAGCAGGAGGAAATAATGAACGCACAAACAACAAAGCAGTTACCGATTCCGCCTCACTTTGATGCCAAGGTCGGGGAAGTCTGGCGGGTGCCGTATCAGCAACGGGCAGCGGATGCGAGGGAGTGGGCGAAAAAGCACCAGATTTCAGCGGCGGCTGAGGATAAAACTCGCATTTGTCTGTTGTTAATCGATGTCCAGAATACGTTTTGCATCCCCGATTTTGAATTATTTGTGGGTGGGAGAACGGGCACGGGTGCGGTAGATGATAATCTGCGGCTGTGTGAATTTATTTATCGGAATTTGGGAGTCATCAGCGCGATCGCTCCCACAATGGATACTCACACGGCAATGCAAATTTTCCATCCCATCTTCTGGATTAACGACGCCGGGGAACATCCCACCGCCGCCGTCACGATGATTACACCGGAGGATGTTCACCAAGGCGTCTGGAAGGTGAATCCAGCCGTTGCTGGGATTGTCGGTGTCGATTACGCCGAACTTGCCTCACACGCTTTGCATTATGTCAAGCATTTGAGTGAAGCTGGTAAATATCCGCTGACGGTGTGGCCTTATCATTCCATGCTGGGTGGAATTGGTCACGCTTTGGTGTCAGCGGTGGAAGAGGCACTATTTTTCCACTGTATTGCCCGGAATAGCCAAACGCAGTTTGAAATTAAAGGCGACAATCCTTTAACTGAAAATTATTCTGTCCTCCGGGCGGAAGTTTTGGAAAGCGTGAATGGACGCCCGATTGCCCAGAAAAATACTAGCTTGATTCAGCAGTTGCTCGCGTTTGATGCGGTCATTATTGCCGGTCAAGCAAAGAGTCACTGCGTCGCCTGGACAATTGACGATTTGTTAACAGAAATAAACCACACAGACGCTAATCTTGCCAAAAAGGTGTATTTGCTGGAAGATTGCACATCAGCTGTTGTCGTTCCTGGAGTGGTGGATTATACGGATCAAGCAGAAGAAGCTTTTGCCAGATTTGCAGCGGCGGGAATGCATCTAATTAAGTCAACTGAACCTCTAGAAACCTGCCCTGACTTTCCTAAAATTGGTAATGGGTAATGAGAGTTATAAGTAGGGGCAGTGCCTTGTGCCTGCCCTGAGTTTTGAGTTTTGAGTTTTGCTTTAGGTCGAGGAGTGTCAAGACAGCAGGCTCTCGTTAGCGCATAGACTATTCAGCGCTACATTGAAGATCCACATCACTAATAAGCTAGCGATTAAAGTCGCCACTCGTCTTCCTCCACCGACTGAAGTACGGTGGCTTCCGACATCTAAGTATTCTGTGAGTGAGAGCATCTTAAGTATGCTTTCTTTACTTGACATCCTCTCTCGAAGGTATTCCAGATAGGTTTTTAGAGCGGTTAAAAATTTGCTCAACACTTCTAAAACACCTCCCAGTATTCCAGCGCTAGGCGCTTCTTCTGTGCTACAAACTACTTTCTACCATGACTGCGGGACCGACTGGCTGCGGGGGTAGGGTAGAGGGTTCTAAGGTGACGGCTAAGGTTGAGGTTGTAGCACCGCAAGCACCGACAGGAATGGAAATTTGCTCTAAAACAGTTCCCCGCTGACTTGCCCCAAAATTTGCACAAGGTATCTTTTTATCGTCAACAATTGCCCAAAGCCGATAAATTTGACCAGATGGGACAGCCGGAAGATTTTGAAAGGCGATTACTGCTTTTTGTTCATCCAGATTGACGAGAATGCTTCCAGAAGCCGTATTTGCTTTTTCTGTACCTGTAAGTGTGTATAAGCGGGTATTCCGCTGTTGTAGGACCTCAAGGGCATCTTTCTGAGCCTGCACAGTTTGCAGTTCCTGCCGCAGACGAGACTGCACTATCTTTAGATTCTGTCGCAGACGATAATTGTCAAAAGCGAAAGCTAGCGCTAACAGTGCTGCCAAACTGGCAAAAAGTTTGCTCCAAGGGAAAGAAAACTGTTTTGGTGTGGGTTCGCGGTTGATTGCGCGTTCGGCAGCTTCCAGAATCGCCGAACGCAGATGTGGAGGAGGGGTGACTTCAGGAAGGGCGTAGGGCAAGAGTTCTAGTGCTTCCTGCAAACGACTCACTTCAGTCGCCTGTTGCGGATTTTTTTCGAGAATTTGCCTAAATTCTTCCGCTTCTTCAGCGCTAAGGTCGCCGAGGACATAACCTGCCATTAATTCTTCTAAGTTTTCCGGATTTAAAGGTTCGGTCATGGTGCAACTATTTTAGAAAATCTTGTAACGTTTGCCTCAATTTCAGTAGTCCCTGACGAGTGCGAGTTTTGACCGTCCCTAAGGGGATATTTAGTTGAGCGGCAATTTCCGATTGAGTGAGACCTTGGTAGTAGGACATTTCTAAGATTTGACGCTGGTTTTCTGAAAGTTGCGCCAAGGCATTCCGAACCTGCTGCGATCGCTCGCCTAATGAAGCCTGTTCAAAAGGGCTTGAACTGATTTCAGTCGTCATTGTTTGACGCCAACGCTCAAGAAATTTGTGGGTGGTGCCACGGGAGCGAAGTTTGTCAATCGCACGCGATCGCGTCATAACACTTAGAAAGCTGCTTAGAGAACCACGAGCGGGATTGTAACTATTGCTACGCCACAGATGCAGAAAAATCTCTTGAGTGAGGTCTTCTGCTTCTTGGGGGTTTTGCAAAATTTTCAATGCTAACCCGTATACCAGAGTGCCATAGCGGTCGTAGAGAGTGCCCAGAGCAGAGGATTGACCGGCTTTAAGTGCTTGAAATAGCTCTGTATCCATCCGGGGCGTTGCGTTTGTTGATTTGCCATCGAGAGAGTCAGGATGCATGCGTTCTGGAGAGTAGGTCTAAGCCAATCACTCTTCAGAGTCAATTGCAGTAGTTGAGTCCTCTGCATCTCTCACAGGAGAGAAATTCCCTTTTTCTTTAATACGATCTAAAACGCGAATTGGATCTTTTTCCATAAAATCGTTAAATGCCTCCGTAATTCTACGGGTGGTGGGAATCCAAAATGTCAGTAAAATCGTAAGATTTAAAAATGCTATTGATTTGTCAATAATATTTCCACTTAATTATGTCGCTGATTAAGCTTCCAGTTTTTGAGGAGCATCGAATGAAACGGTTCTAGACAAGCCCTTTGGTGCTTACTGCGCTCTTGGTGGCGATCGCATCGAAGGATTTCCCAAGAGAAACTGCCTTGGTTTCTGGGCTTTTTTGAGTGGGTGCATCATGTCAGAAAACTAGGCAAAGCCTTACTAGCAGTTTTACTTCAACCTCTTACAGACAGCTATGATGCAGTCGGGTGCATAGCCAGGAGAACAACAGGAGTCTAGCGCTGGTAAAAAGGACTGTCAATTTTTCACGAGCAGGACTTACGCAAAGCTTATACACATAGCGTTTTGTTAGCGTTCTTGTCGGTTCAATCCCCCTGTGGTTGCCCCTAGATGTGGTGATGTTGCGTAAGTCCTAACGAGCTAGCTGCAATTCGGTGCTTCGGGCTTTCCTTGTATCGATTACTGTGTGCTGTCTGCGGTGTTCTTGTCGCCGCGTCGGAGCAGGGTGCGAGTAGCGGCAATAACTTCAGGCGCTGCCAAGAGTTAGGAGCTAATGACTTCAGGACTTACGCAACATCACCACATAGTAAGGGCAACCACAAGGGGATTGAACCGACAAGAACGCTATATGTATAAGCTTTGCGTAAGTCCTGACTTCATTCGGAAGCCGATTTATTTTGATGAATTAATGGCAAGAATCCAAGCATCTTTGCGATTAAAAGGTATCGTTAATTCGGCTCAATAATTTCAAGAATTATACAAGTTAGGGAAAAGACGGATAAAACCGAAATTCAACAAATTGATTCAAGGGTTTTAACTTCTAGGGGTAAGATGACGGTGAAGGTGGAGCCAACTCCAATCTGGGATACCAGCTCTATTTTGCCTTGCATTAGGTTTACCAGTTGTGCGACAATTGTCAAACCTAAGCCAGTGCTACCGGGTATGCGATCGCTACTATTGCCAGCTTGAAAGAAGGGATCAAAAACACGCGCCTGGTCTTCTGCAGCAATCCCAACTCCGGTGTCGCTCACTGCAATAGACCATTGGTTATCAGATAACATCTGACACCTTAAATGGACGATTCCCGATTCTGTGTAGCGAATCGCATTGCTTAGAAGATTTGTGACAATTTGCTGTAATCGCAAAGAATCTGTCAGCACTTTTTCAGGAGCGCGTTTTGGGCGTAGCCCTTCTCGAAGAGTAGCAGAGTTATCGGCGCTAGCTGAATCGCAATCAACCACCATTTGTAGCTCTTTCGCAGCAGCCAAAGGCTCCAACATTTCAACCACATTGTTGATTAAAGAGGCTACATCTATTAGTTCTGGGTGCAGTTCTATTTTCCCTGCCGAATACCGGGAGATTTCCAGTGTATCGTTGATCAGGCGAAGTAAGTGTCTGCCATTGCGTAGCACTCGCTCAATGTGTTCCAGATTGGGAAAGGTGTCCCGAACTTCAACATTCTTTCGTGAAGAGCGTAAAATCAGCTCCGAGTAGCCAATAATCGAATTTAGAGGGTTTTTCAGTTCGTGGGCTAGTTGAGAGAGATTGTCCTGATTCGCTTTTACCAAGCGAGTTAGTTCTTGATTGGTTAGTTCTACCTGACTTTGCACCTGTTGTAGTTCTTGCAATCGCTCCTCTACATAACTTTTGAAGCATTGGGCAATAGCTTCGTCGAGCGTCGCGTCAATCGCATTGTAAGCTCGCATCACTTCCCGAACCGTACCCTCTAATAAATCTGCCTCTAAAGTGGAAAAGATCGTCTGGCGCAGTAGACGATATTCTCGCGCAATTTCTGTGGGAGCAAAACCTTGTTTAGCACGCAGAACGCCATGATACAAACTGTTCTGGACGATGGACTGAATATCGTTTTCCTGCGACTGGGAAATCACAGTTGCCATCGCCTTTAGCACATCGGGAATATGATCCCGTATAGCTGAGCGTGGTAAATCGTCAGTGCTGGAAATCTGCCTATCCAAGCGGACTGCTTCAACCCAGTTTTTGGCAATCGCGTCTATTTTTCCAACAAGCAATTGACTAAAATCCATTGTGACAAGAGGCGTGGAGAGCAGTAGGTCAAAAACCTTCTTGGTATCATTCTACTTGAGCGATCGCGCAGTTTACTTGTCGGTCGAGTGGCAGTACAGTTCGGTTAGAGCGAAAAACACCAAAGTTCGCAAGTTCGCGTAGGGAATGGTTGAGGCAACGTTAGCCAACAAAACATAAGCATTGGTTGGGTTTCGTTTTTGATGCTCAGGACTCGCCGCACATCACCACATAGTAAGGGCTTTTCCCAGGGGGATTGAACCCGAAAAAACGCTATATGTATAAGCTTTGCGTAAGTCCTGTGGGTGTTCTTTTAGCTTCTCCAACAGATATGGAGACACTTGCTTAAATTCTGCCTCTATACCCATATCTGGCTACACTCTAAGAAATTAGCTAGTGATTTTGTACTATATTAACCGATAGCGATCGCTACCAGCAGCGATAAAATTGGCAACACAAAGGGTTGAATCCCATTAGTTTTTGTCATAGTTTTTCCTTAATCGTACATAACAGCGATCGCTACCCTTCAACACCCGCCGAAATACCACCAGTCATCAAATAACCAACTTGTTCCACCGTGGCAGTGGTAGCATCTAAGATATCAACGAATTGTCCTTCGTACATTACAGCAATGCGATCGCTCATTGCCATAATCTCTTCTAATTCAGTTGAAATATATATAATTGCTGCACCTCGTTCTCGTTCAGCTAATAAGCGTTGCTGTACATATTCTGTCGCACCAACATCTAAACCGCGTGTCGGTTGCATTGCCACAATTAAAGTTGGGTTGCCAGAAAGTTCTCGTGCCAATATTACTTTTTGTTGATTACCGCCGGACAATTGGCTAACTTTAATTGATGGATTATCGGCGCGAATATCAAAGTTTTGCATTGCCTCAGCCGCATGATGATTAATCACCTCATTCTGGAGAAACCAGCGGCGGCAAAATGGCAGAAAGTTAAAAACTTTGAGAATCAGATTTCTAGCAATGCTAAATCCCATCACCAAACCCATTTTCTGCCTATCCTCTGGAATATAAGCTGTAATTATTTCTTCCCCTCTTTCCTTTGCATTCTTTGCGTCTTTGCGGTTCATTATTCTACCGGAAGTAATAGTACGCAAACCAGCGATAGCTTCGCTTGCGCCAAAGGCGATCGCATCTGCCAACTCTCGCTGTCCATTGCCATCAACACCCGCAACTCCCAGTATTTCGCCTGCGTGGAGTTGAAAGGATACATCTTTCACAACCGGCAAATTCCGCTGATCCTGCACCTGTAAATTCTGTACTTCTAACACCACTTCACCAGAGGAACGAGCAGATTTACTTAGATGAAATAAGACTTCTCTACCTACCATCAACCGTGCTAATTCTTGAGTGTTAGTATCGGCGGTTGTGGTTGTCGTCACCACCGCACCCCGCCGCAACACAGTGACAGTATTGCAAAGATTCATCACCTCTTCTAGCTTGTGGCTGATAAAAATAATTGTGTGTCCATCTTTAGCAAGTTGGCGCAAGATAGCCGCTAAAATCTTCACCTCTGGCGGCGTCAGCACCGCTGTCGGTTCATCCAATATCAGCAACTTGGCGTTGCGGTAAAGTGCTTTGAGAATCTCTACCCGTTGCTGAACTCCTACAGGTAAATCTCCCACTTTTGCTAATGGATTTACTTCTATATTGTAGTAGCGAGAAATTTGCGCGATCGCCTGCGCTTTCTCTTTTATATCTAACCGTAAATCGAAGCTGGTTCCAAGAATAATATTTTCGGTTACTGACAGTTGCGGCACCAACATAAAATGCTGGTGAATCATGCCAATTCCGTGCGCGATCGCGTCACTCGCTGAAGAAATTTGTACTGGCTTATCTTGCAGGTAAATTTGACCGGAATCTGGCTGATAAAGTCCGCAGAGGATATTCATCAAAGTAGTTTTACCGGCTCCATTTTCGCCCAGCAAAGCATGAATAGAGCCGCAACTAACGCTCAGGTTGATATTGTCATTAGCGAGAAAACTGCCAAAGCGTTTGCTAATGCCTTCAAGACGTAGATAGGTCATTTTTAATAGTTTTTGGTAATTGGCTACCCAGCATCCCGCCGTGAACTTAAGTTCACGGCTAATAAGCTGTTATGCATTTAAACTGTGATAAGAGCATTGCCCTTGTTTTTGAGCTTTCGTTCCCATTTGATAATCAACTCTCCTTCATTTAAAAGCTTATGTAATACATACTCTAGCTCTTCAATTGAT
>NZ_JBYCCT010000074.1:0-3681 GCF_057473865.1 Coleofasciculus sp. H7-1 | reverse complement strand
GGGATGGGCATCTCTAGCTAAATGTTTGAAAACTTGTAATTCTACATCCATTGCCCTACCTACTGTGTAGAGTTTTATTTTTCAATTTCTTTATTCATTATATTCGGAAAGTGACAGAAGAGGGATAGTATTAAAGACAACTTTTTGAAAAAACTTGATAATTCCAAACCCAACCAGCGGAACTAGCAAGATATAAACATAACTGATCAGGAAAAGCAACCCGCCAAAAAGGACGCTAATAATATCGAAGAGAGATTGAAATATTACGCCAACTTGAAGAAATTCAAAGATTTTAAGGATTAGCGGTATAAAAAAGATAACCAGCAAATGCCAGCTAATCAGCGAGATGAGTCCATATCCTTTTCGTTGAGCAAAGTTGTGAACTAATAAGGCAACGAAAATCAGCGGTAGAAGAAAGAGAGATTGAAACCCAAATTGGATACTGGGATACCAAAATGACGCCTGCTGATAGCCTTTTTCAACTTCCCTAAAGTTTCCGTCATCCTTAACAAAGGCTATCAAACTAAGGCTTTCCGGTTTAGCAATCAATTCGCTTTTAAGATTAGAAATTTCTTTAGCAAGCGTAGAAATTGTGCGAGTGTTTTGCTCTAACGCTTGTTTGGCTTTTTCAGCACCGACGGAATTAATAGAGCGATCGCGAGACTGACCCGCAATCTTTTCTAAGAGTGATGAGTCATATTGTGTACGAATAGTCCGATTTGCTTGTTCAAGGCTACTGATTTTTTCTTGTTTCTGAGCGATAGTTTTTAGGATTTGCTGATTTGCCGAGTTATTAACCTTATCTTTGTAACCGCCATACGTTAAGCAGGTTTCCGAAACGTTGCCTAAATGCCCTGATTCGGCTTGTTGATATGTCTGCTTAAAACTAGATTGAGTGTTATTTTCATAGGGAAAGGAAAGCCTGAAAAATTCATAATCTTTATCTTTAGTGGTTTGGGTTCGGTAAGTTTGCCATTCGGAATAACAGGGATAAGCCTGCGAAGGAGCGATATGCCATCTGCTAATATCATCCAGACCCGTAAAAACATTAACTAAAATAAAAATATCAATCAAAATAATGACAATCAAACTCACTTTATTGAGTGGTTCGTTATTGATTTTCCTGGACTTACTAAAAAATTGACCCAAAATCCGGCGTAGTCTGGCAAACATCTTGTCTTTTTAATAGGCAGTAATTGAATCTTAATTGATTTTAAATGACAAAGGTTCAAAAACAGGGCAAAAATTCATCTATCTATCTATCAGAAGATTTGTTAAGAGAATGCTTGAGAAGTACTGGATGCTGCACCAATTACTCTGCTATTTTCACGTTTAAGACTGTTCTCCTATGCTCGAAGAATTTTTCTGGCTGTTTTGTGGGATATTTGGCATGACAGCGACAGGGAGAAATTAGGCTAATAGTGTGGTTGAGAGGTGGCTTAGTTGATGGCGTCCCAACCACGCCAGGTATTTACCCGTAGAAAGCTTTATTTTTCAGGTAGAAATTTATTTTCTAGTCAACGACTTTATTTTTGGTTTACAATTGTTCTCGCTCTAAATACTTATAGTATCTAACTATTTCATCTGTCTATTGCAGCTTGAAGCTCAAAGCGAGAGCTTACTGCCATTCAGCAACGCTACAAAAGTTTATATAGCAGTCCTATTTGATTAGTGAAGAATAACGAACCGCAGAGGACGCAGAGAGCGCAGAGAAAGAAAAGAGAAAGTAAAACTCACTTAGGATTGCTATAGATACAGATGAGATCGGGAATGAGTAAGGGGCAGTGGATGACTTCTGACTATTGTCCACAACCAGATAATCTACGAAAAGCGATCGCACTTAGGGCAAAAGATACTAATGATGTTCTTAAATAGCGCAGTTCTACCCATTTATTGGAATAGAAATAACAAACTCGGAGCCATGCCCTAAAGAAGAATTCACCTCCAACGTCCCCTGGTGTTTTTCTACAACAATTTGGCGGGCAATAGACAATCCTAAACCCGTTCCTTCACCCACAGGTTTGGTTGTGAAGAGGTGATCGAAGATTTTTTGTTTCACTTCATTAGTGATACCACCTCCATTGTCCTTAATCCTAATCAAAACTCGTTCGCCCTTTGCGCTCACAGCAGTTTGAATCGCGATCTGGTTGGGTAGAGCTTGAATCTCAGTAAAGCTACGTCCCTTACTTTGTTCTTCCAGAGCATCAATGGCATTTGCCAAGATATTCATAAATACCTGATTTAGCTGTCCGGGGAAGCATTCCACCGGAGGCAAATTGCCATACTCTTTCACAATTTCAATGGCAGGACGGTTTTCATTGGCTTTTAGACGATGCTTGAGAATCAGGATAGTGCTGTTGAGTCCATCGTGAATATTGAAAGGAACTGGGCGATCGCTATCTGCCCTCGAAAAGGTTCTCAAACTCGTACTGATGCCGCGAATGCGATCGACACCCTCATTCATCGACTGAATCAGTTTGGGTAGATCATCTCGCAAATACTCTAAGTCAATCTCCTCAATTTCTTTCTCAATTTCCACTCCTGGAATGGGAAACTTTTCTTGATAAAGGTCGATTAGGTTGAATAAATCCTGCACATAATATTGCGCGGGTTGCAGGTTTCCGGCAATAAAGCCTACAGGATTGTTAATTTCGTGGGCAACTCCTGCTACTAAATTGCCGAGAGCAGACATTTTTTCGCTCTGTACCAGTTGCAGTTGCATTTGTTTGAGATCGGTGAGATAAAGCTCTAGTTTTTGGGCATACTCTTGAGATTGC
Organism: Coleofasciculus sp. H7-1; assembly: GCF_057473865.1. Taxonomy (NCBI): domain Bacteria; kingdom Bacillati; phylum Cyanobacteriota; class Cyanophyceae; order Coleofasciculales; family Coleofasciculaceae; genus Coleofasciculus; species Coleofasciculus sp. H7-1. The sequence goes on along the minus strand of NZ_JBYCCT010000074.1, from coordinate 904 downwards.
TGATACAGACGAGCGTTCTGTAAGGAAATTGCCGCTTGGGAACAGAGGATGTTGAGGAGGGCGACGCGATCGCTCGTAAATGCTCCGGTTGTTAAATTGTTTTCCAAATACAGAATTGCCATCATTTTGCCTTGATGGAGGATAGGAGTACACAGAATACTCTTAGGTTGCTGCTGCTTCATATAGGGGTCAGAAGCAAATGTTAATTGAGTCTTGGCATCATCGAAAACTAGGGTTTCTTTAGTCCGTTTGACGTAGTTAATGAGGGTATGAGGAATTGACCCGCTCTCTTCGAGGGGAATATCTTGCAGAATGCAGCCTTGGCGATCGCTACAGTGGACGGCGATTTTCCAGTTCTCCTCTTCTTTCAAAATCAATACTCCTGTTTGAGCGCCTGCATTCTGAATCGCCACTTGCATCAGGGTAGTGAGCAATTGTTCGAGCTTAATTTCGCTAGACAAAGCTTGATAAGCTTTGATAACCGTGGGTAAATCTACGACTGCGATGCTGGTACTCCCAGCAATTGTTTGGTTCGTGCTAAAAGATGAGGTGCTATTGGAGGTAGTGCTGGCCTCGAACGAACGAGCTTTATCCTGTTTTAAGATAGGAGCAAGTAGTTGGGGATAGCGTTGTTCTAGATCGTCAATCTTCACTTTGGCTCCCCAACGAGCGTAGCCGTAGTAAGCATCTACGAGATACACCTGGGCAATTTTTTCTTTACCCCATTCCAGGTAGAATTTGGCAGCCAATTCGTAGGCGATCGCTTCTTCTTGTTGATATAGCTGTCGCCAGGTGCATTAGGACATAGACTATGAGGGATGTCGTTGTCGTCTATTTTCAAACTTTTATGGCTAAACCCTACAGCTATGACCTGCGGCAAAAGGTGATTGAAGCGATCGAGCTG
>NZ_JBYCCT010000073.1:0-3719 GCF_057473865.1 Coleofasciculus sp. H7-1 | reverse complement strand
AGCGACCGTGTCTCACCACATCATCACTGCTACAATCGGGACACAACACAGGTTCTAATATCATTGGTCAGGACAGGAAAGACAACTCCTCTCATTCTCTCATTTCCACACGTCTAGAACATTGCCACTTTCCCAGGAGGATGAGGGGAGAGCATCCTTGATGTTGCATTCTTCAGATGCACCCCTGCCAGTGGCAGAACCAGAGTTACCGAATGGTCAGGTGCGTCTCGCTTCTGCGTTTTATGTGGAGCGAGTTCCTTATGAAGCTCAGTGTTACAAGGAGATTTTGCAACCAGGAGCTTTGATTCGGATCAAGGCACCGAGACAGATGGGGAAAACTTCGCTGATGGCGAGGATTCTTTATCGAGCAAATGAGCAGGGTTATCGCACGGTGCCGTTGAGTTTTCAGCACGCGGATACGGCAGTTTTCACGGATTTAAATCAACTTTTGCGGTGGTTTTGTGCCCGGATTTCTCGAAAGCTGCGCCTTCCTCATCAATTAGATGATTATTGGACGGATACTTTTGGCAGTAAAGATAATTGCACGATTTATTTTGAGGATTGTTTGCTGTCAGCATCCAATAGTCCGTTGGTGTTAGGTTTGGATGAGGTGGATCGGGTTTTTCAATATCCCAAAATTGCTGACGATTTTTTTGGGTTGTTGCGGGCTTGGTATGAGGAAGCTGGCTATGGGAATGGCGATAGCGATCGCTGGCAACAACTGCGTCTGGTGGTGGTACATTCAACGGAAGTTTATATCCCCCTAAATGTCAATCAATCGCCGTTTAATGTAGGGTTGCCGATTGAGTTACCGGACTTTAGCCCGGAACAGGTGCAAGATTTAACTCAGCGGCATGGACTGAATTGGAATGCAACGCAGGTTGAGCAATTAATGAGGTTAGTTGGTGGACATCCTTATTTAGTACGATTGGCGCTTTATCATATCGCTCAGCAGACGATTACGTTGGAGCAACTGTGGGAAACTGCTCCGACAGAAGCGGACTTTACGATGACCATTTGCGAAGACATTTGTGGAATCTGCAACTACATCCAGAGTTAGCAGCTGCTTTCGCTAAAGTAGTAACAGCGGACACACCCGTAGAATTAGAGTCGGTGCCAGCATTTAAACTGCACAGCATGGGGCTGGTACAGTTGCAGGGTAATAATGTCACGCCGCGCTTCGATTTGTATCGGCAATATTTTAGCGATCGCTTGAGAGAAAGTATAGATATCAAAACGTGTTTAAATTGACGCAAATACATAATTGTTGCTTGAGGTAAGAAAATGCCTTCTCCATTTCCAGGGGTAGATCCATACTTAGAAAATCCTGAATTGTGGGCTGAGGTACATCATCGGTTAATTACTGCGATCGCCATTGCCATAGCCCCCTCTGTTCGTCCTAAATATCGCGTAGCAATTGAAAAGCGGATTTATTTAAGCGATGTAAAAGATAGCGACTTGGTGATGATTCCTGATGTGGCGGTATTCTCCAAGCCTTCATCCGCTAACCAATCTCAATCAACCGCAACGCTTACCTCCCCGCGCGAACCGATAACAGTAACACTACCAATTCCCGAAGAAACTAGGGAAGGTTACTTAGAAATTAGAGAAGTAGGAACGGGTGAGGTGATTACTGTTATAGAAATCCTTTCCCCTAAAAATAAACGCGCGGGAGTTGGACGAAACTTGTATGAAAGTAAGCGACAACAAGTTCTAACAAGTGCCACCCATCTAGTAGAAATTGACTTACTAAGAGGCGGAAAACCAATGCCTGTTCGCAGTGGAATTGACACAGATTATCGAATTTTAGTGAGTCGAAGCGTTCGCCGTCCAGCAGCTCATTTGTATGCCTTTACTGTACGAGAAGAAATTCCCCCATTCCCCTTACCCTTGCAGTCTGGGGATGCAGAAGTGCAAGTAGAGTTGCAAGCTTTGTTAAGCGAGGTGTATGACCAAGCGGGATTTGATTTAGCGGTAGATTATACTCAGCCTGCAATACCACCCTTGAAGGGAGAGGATGCTGTTTGGGCTGATGCATTGTTGCGAGAAAAAGGGTTGCGGTGATGAGGATATAGTAAGCGATCGCTTGAGAGAAAGTATAGATATCACGAGTAACTGACATGGATGCTGATGAATTACTCAGACGCATTTAAAAGGAGCTAACCTGACAAATGCCAATTTGAGTGATGTCGAGTGGAAAGATGTCGATTTGAGTAGAGCAAACTTAACGGGTGCTACAATCTGGAGCGTAGCAAATGGAATTCTGTCACCTCTTACGAAACAATCATACCTGACGGTAAATTTATGGATGATGACTACTAGCGATCGTGAAGAAAACACAAAAGAGTATTGAAAAAGAAAAAGTCAAAGATTAAGCGATCGCGCTTTGACCAAAACTATCAATCTATCCCTAAACTTAGTTACTCAAAGGTAAAAGAAATGGCATATAGTGACTTTACATTAATCAGAGTGCTGAAAACATTTGACTTAACTCTTGTAGATAGACTTGATATGTTCTCAGATATACCTAAATTAGAGAGCAGTAATTATCTGGCAGAAACACTCCAATATAATCTGCCTTTAGCCCTTGCTAGTAACACCGAAAAATCTCGTTCGGAAATGATTATCACCCCAATTCTAATTGAAGTGAGAAAAAAACTTCAAAATAAAGTTAGTTTATTTTCTGGAATAGATTTTACTGTTGATGCTGAAAGAGGGTTAAATGGCAATTGCGACTTTATAATTAGCGGTTCCCCAGAACTGCTACTGCTTAGAACACCAGTAATTACAATTGTAGAAGCTAAAAAAGAGAATATTAATGCAGGATTAGGGCAGTGTGTAGCGGAAATGATTGCAGCTAAATTATTTAACGAACGTGAGGAAAATAATATTAGGTCGATTTATGGAGCTGTTACTACTGGAGATCGTTGGAAATTTTTGAGATTGAATGGACAAACAATCGAGGTTGAGTTAGGCGAACATCTGATTAGCAATTTAGATAAAATATTAGGAATTATAATATATGGAATAAAGGATAATATGACGTAAACTAAATAAAGTTTAATAGTTGAAAATTCTAAATTTCAGTTAACTAACACTTTGATATACAACATTTATAAATAATGTATGATTTTTCAGTTTACCCTTTTATCTCTGCTGCCTCTGGGTCTTAGCGGTTAACTTATTTAAAACTCTTCACAGCTAAAATAGAATTAGTATATAAGAACTAGCTATTATTAATTAATAATAACAGTTGTTTATAACAAATATCAAAAAGCGGTGTTTTCTACCCAATCAGAACCACTTATGAGTCAAGAGCCAAACCCAGCCTATAACTATAAAGTGGGTGGACATTTACCTCTTGATGCTCCCACTTATGTGGTGCGACAGGCAGATTTTGACCTTTATGAAGGACTCAAAGCTGGGGAGTTTTGTTATGTGCTGAATTCTCGGCAGATGGGGAAAACTAGCTTGCGGGTGCGAACAATGCACAAGTTGCAAGCGGAAGGATTCGCCTGTGCAGCGATAGACTTGACGAAAATTGGTAGCCAGGAGATTACACCGGATCAGTGGTATGCAGGCGTGATAAGGCGCAGGGCTATTTCATTCTAGACAGAGAGGGTGAAATCCAGTAAGCTAAAGCTCAACGAATTTTTCTTATCGAGCTATGAGAACGCTTGCCATTGTGGAAGCCTTTTCCAGTTTGCCTGACGCACGAC